>JBAXMM010000039.1:0-5617 GCA_037134295.1 bacterium | reverse complement strand
GCAGTGGCAGTTTATGTAACTAGGTACTTCATCTAACAAATTGCGATGGGGGCAGATTCGATACAACCACTCTTGCAAAACTATATTTTGCTGGCAGCAGTGGTTTTTATTTATGTGACGCTGTGTTTTGGGCTGGCAGTTATTAAAAAACGTAATGACATTGCCGATATTGCCTGGGGCTTGGGTTTTTTGCTAGTGGCAGCTACATCGTACTGGGTCGGTGGTGTGAAGCTCGACCTCGGACTACTAGTAACTATTCTGGTGGCTATATGGTCGCTCAGGCTGGCTGGGCACATATACTTGCGCCACCGCGGACGTGGCGAAGACGCGCGTTATGCAATCTGGCGAACAGAGTGGGGTAAATGGTTTTATATTAGGTCTTACCTGCAAGTATTTTTACTACAGGGCTTTTTATTGCTGCTGGTAGTCAGCCCGGTGGTTGTTATAAATACCTACCGATATTTCGATACTAGCTCAATGGCGTCGGCGAGTATAGCTATCGGCTTGGTTATTTGGCTTGTGGGATTTGGTTTCGAATCGATTGGCGACTGGCAACTTAGTAAATTTATAAAACTGCCTTCTAGCAAGGGCCAGCTAATGCGCTCTGGGCTGTGGCGGTATACGAGGCACCCCAACTATTTTGGTGAGGTGTCGCAGTGGTGGGGCTTATGGATTGTGGCGCTGGCGGTGCCATTTGGTTGGTTGGCAGTGGTGGGGCCACTAACTATAAGCATACTGATACTAAAAGTTTCTGGGGTGCCGATGCTCGAGAAGCTGATGTCTAAAAACCCAGATTTTGCAGACTACAAAAAACACACTAGTATGTTCGTGCCAATGCCATTCAAGAAATAGTTTTGGACTAGAGATTATAATTTGTAAAATTGACGCTAGCTGGTACTGGGACTACAATTGGAATAACCATAAGAGGTTGTTCCTTTTTATTTAAAGTATCAAAGCCAATTTTACATTCATGACTCCCAGGTAAGGAGATAAGCAAATTGAGAAAACGATTCGCAAGAATTAAACTGAATTTAGCGCTGATACGTAAGGATCAGAATAACTGCCCTATAATAAATACAGAACTTTGTGGTAGCTATTGTGCTACTGGTAGGCTGCTATGCCAAGAGTCTAGTAACCCTGGCCTACTGCATATGGTTGCAATACGCTTACAAGCTCTCAGCGACGAACAAAGCTACCTAGCAAAACACGATTCATTGACCGGTCTATGGAACAGGTATGAGTGGGAAAGACAGGCCAAAAAGCGTATTGCTTGGGCTGAAGGAGAAAACAGCACAGTAGGACTACTATTTGTAGACCTTACTAACTTCAAGACAATTAACGACACCCTAGGCCACGGCACTGGCGATCAACTACTCAAAAGCCTTGCACTATTGATGCTCGATACCTTGCGGGAGTCTGATATAGGCAGGTCTGGTGGCGATGAGTTTATAATACTTGTCGACTTGTATCCCAGAAGCGACGAGAGCCTAACACCAGCTCAGCGTCTTAACGAGGTTATAGCAAGGCTAGCTCAAAAGTTTGAGATATTTTTTGAATCACTAGCCGAGCTTGGTACAACTGCAGCGATTGGCAGTAGTTTGTGGCAAGCAGGCATGAGCCTTGATGAATTGGTTGATTTGGCCGACGATAACATGCGCCTCGTCAAAAGTATTCAACACCTTAGGCATGGTAAGCACAGAGACAGCATTTAGCAGGAGCAACGCCCCGCGATGAAAGAAAGGAGCTAGATGCAAAAAAAACCAACCAAAACTAGACGAAAAGGCAAAAGGTACCCGGTAGACTCGACCAATGAGTTTATTGGCCGATACACCGGTTACACCGACGACGAGCTAGTAAACATCAATCATAGAGTACGAACTGGTTCGGGATGGGTGTCCGCTAAAGCACGTTGTTTGGGTGCCCTCGCCGAAGAGTTTTATGCCCGAAGTATCGAGTGGAGAATCGAGGAACAGCCATGATGTTTATCGCTTCCAATACTACTGATGCTACTAATATTGATAAAAGCAATCTTATACGCCTCCCCGGCAAATACTAGGGAGGCGTAACTATGCCTGAGTTCTAAGCTAGTTTTTACTAGTTTAGTTGTAATCTGCGTTTTTATTCTTTAAGGCTGTATAATACATTATTATGAGTATCAAACAGCCAAAACAACCCTATGCCGTCTTTGACCTTGATGGCACGCTTATTAGGTGGCAACTTTTTCATGCCATTGTCGATAAATTTGCAAAGGGTGGGCGACTATCTACTGCACAGTATCGGGCCGTTAAAGATTCCAGAAAAGTTTGGAAAAACCGCACCTCCGACAAGAGCTTTGATGACTATCAAAACGAGCTGATAAAGGCCTACCAAATAATCGTAAAAGATTTGACGGCTAGAGAATTCGAAGAGGTCGCCAGGGCTGTTTTTGAAATTCACAAAGACCAAGTCTATGTCTATACGCGCGAACTTATGCGCGAGCTAAAAACAAAAGGCTACTTGCTATTTGCTGTGTCAGGATCTTTTAGCCATATTGTAGAGCTGGTGGCAAACTACTATGGCTTCGACGACTCGGCCGGCTCAATACAGGCTGTAGCTGAGGGTAAGTTTACTGGCGAGAGGGACATTATTCAATTCGACAGAAAGGTCGATAAAATTAAAGAGCTAGCCCTAAAACACAACACAACTAACAATGGCAGTATCGCGATTGGTGACTCGATGGGTGATTTGGCAATGCTCGAATATGTGGAGCAGGCGATTGCTTTTAACCCTTCCCGCGAGCTATCTGAATACGCCATGGCTCAGGGCTGGAAGATTGTGGTGGAACGAAAAAATACCATCTATCAGCTCACTAAGCAGGGCGACGAGTATGTACTTGGGGCGTAATTATAATTAACTTATTAAAAGGTAGCGTATAATACAAACTATGAGTAAGCCGATGCTTTTATCGAAATCTGAATACATGATGTACTTAAAACACCCGGCCTGGCTGTGGCTCAAAAAGCACGACAAGAACAAGCTACCAGAAGTCAGTGCCGACCTGCAGGCCATGTTTGATGCCGGGCACGACTTCGAGGCTTATGCCGAGGCGCACTTTCCCGACGGCGTTCAGCTAGGCTTTGATAGCTACTTTGAGTACCTAAGCTTACCAGCCCGTACCACCCAAGCTCTCGATGGTGGTACTAAGACGATCTTTCAGGGCCGCTTCGAACACCAAAAAACCACTTTTATATGCGATGTACTGCGAGTGGTGGGTGATAATGAGATGGATTTATACGAGATCAAATCGAGTACGAGCGTTAAATATGACCACATTGTTGATTTGGCTTTTCAGGTAACTGTGCTGGAGGGGTGTGGTTACCGCGTGCGCAGCGTTTATGTGATGCACGTCGACAATAGCTATACGCGTAATGGCGAAGTCGATAGCAAACAAATTGTGGCTACCGAGGATGTCACCGAAGACGTTAAGAGGGAGCTACCACAGACTCAACGCAATATCAAGGGCGCAATAGAAGTCATGGAAAGTGCTAAAATGCCCGACCCTTCGCCAAGCCTAGCTCAGCTTGGTAGCCTAGAAGAATGGTTAGAAGTATACAAAAATATCGTCACTGTAGCCGATGGCAGCATCTATGAGCTGTGCCGCCTCAACACCGACACCCTGCAGCTACTTGAGGCCGAGGGCATCACCAAGCTTGCCGATATTCCAGTCGAGCTAGTGAGCGTCAAGCAACAGTGTTGGCAATTAGAAGCGCTCAAAAAAGGGGAGCCAATTTACGACACCAAAAAGCTCAGCAAATTTCTGGCAGAGCTAGAGTACCCGTTGTACTTTTTTGATTATGAAACACTTAGTAGCACGGTGCCTTACTTTGATGGCACTAGGCCTTACCAACAAGTGCCATTTCAGTACTCACTACATGTGATTGATACCCCAGGCGCTGAGCTCAAACACGTGGGTTATTTGCATAGTGATAATACCAACCCCGCCAAGCCCCTGAGTGAGACGTTAAAAAGTCAGATAGGCCAAGAGGGTACAATAATAACCTGGAATATGAGCTTTGAGAAAAGCTGCAATACATTACTCGGCAACATGCTACCAGAATATAAAGATTTTTATGCAAATCTAAATAAACGCATTAACGATTTGATGTTGCCATTTAAAAACGGCTGGTATATCGATGCTAAATTTGGTGGCAGCGCGAGTATTAAAAAAGTCTTGCCGGTATTGGTGCCTGAGCTGAGCTACAAAAACCTCGGCATCCAAGAGGGCGGATCGGCCCAGAGGTCGTGGATGGATGCTGTATTATACGGCACAAGGGCTACCGAGAAAGACCAGGTACTAAAAGACCTTGATGAATACTGCGCCCTCGACACACTAGCGATGGTTGAGATATACCAACACCTGCAAGAGGTAAGCGGTGGTGGCGATGTTGTTGCTACCAAGCCACTGGCTGAGCCCGAGCAGATAGGGATGTTTTAGGGGGTAGTGATAAATAAGTACCTCGTAATAATTGGCCCATCCGGAGTTGGTAAATCCACCATGGTCCAAGAGCTTAGTAAGCAAGGTGTGCTGGTGGTTTGGCCGACCTACACCACTCGGCCAGCCCGCCCAGACGAGAAGGCTGCTATCGAGCATGTCTTTATTAATAAACAGCAATTTGCCGACAAAAAAGCTGACGGGTTTTTTGTAAGTACTGTAGAGCTATTTGGTTTGCCATACGAATACGGACTGCCGCGCAAACAACCCAAGGCCAACGGCAAAGTTACTTGCGTAATGTTACGCGCACCAGTGATAGAGCAATTTGCCAAACACTTTAACAACTTCGTGATCTACCAAATAGAAGCAGATATGAATAGTGTTAGCGAGAGGCTGCAAAAACGTGAGCAAGAAATGGGCAATCGGTTAAAAAACTACCAACAAGAGCTCAAGCTAGGCCGCAAGCTAGCCGCCAGAGTGTTTATAAATGACTCAGATGTTAATGCATTAACTCGTCAAGTTAAGCTGGCTATCGTAGCGGACTTTAGCTAGCTATGCTATTATTAACAAAAGCATTAAAAAGCTATGCAAGATATTACTCAACAGCCAACCATTAACCCACCCACCAAGCCAAAAAAACCGGGTATTACAACTCGCTATAAAAACGCTGTGCCTGTTACAGTACGCTGGGCAATTCTGCTAGCCATGCTGGTGGCTGGCTTTTTGATAATAATCCTAACTATGGCTACGGGCAAAATATCGAGTGGCGGTCCGGCACCGACCTGGGTGTTAATTACTAGCGGCTTAATTGTATTAGTTGCTTCAATAGTTGTACTGGCTTACGCTAAATCCGTCCTAAAGTTCGATATGCCGCTGCTATTTTTGGCAATTACATTTAATTTCGTAATTATCTTAATGAAATTTGTTGTTTCGCCCCTAACTCTGTACAGCAAAGTGATATCCATCACTACCGGCGGCTTTTCAACAGAGTTCGACCCGCGTAGCTCCATTGCGATAGTGTATACGGCAGTCGGCGTAATGTTTATATATGTGTTAATTTATTCGTTGTTTTATAAAGTTTTTTACAAGCACGTTAAAAATAAGCTTGCAAATATAGCCAACAACCTGCCAAGTAGCCCCACTCTA
>JBAXMM010000038.1:0-5657 GCA_037134295.1 bacterium | reverse complement strand
ACTTCTACCAGGGCCATACAGCTATCGAGGCGCTGGCGATGGCCCGAGGCGGCGACACTAGCCTTAGGGTACTAGCTTTTTATGGCTCGGAGGATGCTAGTATCCCGGAGCCCGACCGAGCCAAGACCACTCTGGAGCTTCGTAACGCCCCAATAACCTACACCGCCAAGCAGTATTCGGCCGGGCACGCCTACTTCCAGCAGGGTCGCGATAGCTATGTCCAACCCGCCGCCGAAAAGTCTTGGCAGGATCTCGATATTTTCTTGAGCTAAAAAATAACAATTAAACATAAGATTTATGTATATTTAGCCCCTAAATGGTGCTAAAATTATATATTATAAGGATAAGTTTATTCGGATGTTAGCACTATGAGTCATTTAAATCATTTTAATCATTTGAATTATTTTAAACATCTGGGGCTTAAGCTGATAACGCTTTTTGCTGTTATCGCTGTATTTTTGATACCAACCCAAGTTTTGGCCGCCAACGGCACGGCTCAGGGCTACAAAGTGAGCGGCACAATCCAAGCCGGCATGTCGGTAGCCCTTTTGGGCGACACGCTCTATACGGCCAACCAAGACAACCAGGGCAATTTGCTCGGAGTGGTGGTCCTCCAGGGCGATGTCACAATCAGCCTCACCACCAGCGCTAATCAAGCCCAAGTTATAACCAGTGGTGTGGCGAATGCTTTTGTGACTAATCTCAACGGCGACATCAAAAACGGCGATCAGCTGGTGCCCTCGCCATTATCAGGGGTACTAATGAAGGCCTCCGACGCCGGTCGGGCAATGGGCTCGGCTCAGCAAGACTTTAGCGCCACCAATGCCAACACTCAGACCAAACAAGTTACTGCCAAGGACGGAACCACCAAGCAAGTCGTAATCGGAACCATCCAAGTGCTGGTAGCTCGTAACGACTTTATTCCTAAGCCCACCGAAGTACCCAAAGCGCTCTCGCCATTTCAGAATATCTTTACGGGTGTAGCTGGCCACGATGTGTCGGTACCCAGAACAATATCGGCAGTGATAATTTTTGGTATCGCAATACTCGCAGTGATGATAATTTTATATTCTGGAGTATCGAACGGCATCAGATCAATTGGCCGCAACCCGCTCTCGAAAGGTGAGATTTATTTGGGCCTTTTGCAAGTTTTCGGAATCATTTTGCTGATTTTAGCCATTTCTTTCATTATAATGATATTAATAATTAGAGGATAACAACAATGATAGACACAATAATACTAATACTAACAATAATCTCGGTAGCCACCTTTTTAATCTTGTGTTTAATAGCAGCCCGCTATCTCAAGGAGCCACTCTCCAAGAAATCAAAAAATACCGGCGAGGACCTCGCCAACATGAGCCGCCAGGCTAAAGCCGAGGCTCAGGATAAGCTCGAAAAGGCCGTCGCCAAAGAAATCACCGCCTTACAAAAAACCCTCCAGGCTCAGGCCGATGTAATGCAAGTCGGGTTTACCAAAAACCTCCAAGACATCACCACGACCCAGCTCGCAGAGTTCAAAAAAACCATGGATTTGGCCGATTCGAATATGAAAGACCAAGCCAAAATGATTGCCCACCAGGGTCAGCAGCACAGCAAGCAATTGCAGCAGAGCCTAGCCGACGAAACGGCTCAAATCAAACAAAAGGTTCTCGATAACACCGACGAGCAAATCGCCGAGATTATGATTAGCTATCTTGCCGAAGTGGCTGGCGACCTCGATTATCAGCAACAGAAAGATTATCTGTACAGCTCGATAGAGGCCAATAAGGATGCCATCAAAAAGGATATAGCCAATGTCGTATAGGTTGCCAGACGGAATATATAATTCCAGCCAACTCCGCCAGCTTCAAAGCGAGCTAACCCGCTTGCGTAGTTTGCGATACCCCAAGAACATTGTTTTTAGCAGTAACCTTCAGGATCTCGCCACTGCCAATAACATCAAAAAGCTAAATGTTACCACGGTTAGTGATATCCTGAAATTTATCGATACCACATTAGACGAGTCGCCAGAGCTGACCATGACTCTAGCTAGTGCTCCGGGTGTCGACGAACGCGACGAACTTATTGCGCGCCTGCGCCGTCTCTTGCACCCCAAGCTACTGGTGCATTTCATAATACGACCAGAGCTTTTGGCGGGCTGCGTGATGCGAACCAAAACTGCCATTTTTGATATGTCGCTAGCTAAGGCACTCAAAGACAACCAGCAAAAGCTAGTAATGAGGCTCAAAAATGCTTGATAACAAAGTGTTCAACAGTTTAATCAAAAAAGGCTTGCCTACTGGCGAGGTTATATCGCTCAACAGCTTTACGGCTGTGATTTCGACTATTCCAGATGTCAAAGTCTATTCGGTGGTGCTATTCTCAGGTGGCGCCCAGGGCGTAGTCTGGCAAATCAACGACAACAGCCTCGATATTTTGCTATTAAACGACACCCCAATATATGCCAACGAGCTGGCAGTGTTGTATAAGGAGGAGCTTCAGATTGCTGTAGGCAAGGAGCTATTGGGGAGAATCATCAACCCGCTCGGTAAACCACTAGACGGCAAAGGCTTTATTTCGGCAAAAAAAGAAGCCCCATATTTCAATTCGGCGCCGAGCTTTAAAGATCGCGGTCCAGTCGAAGACCCACTTGAAAGTGGAGTTACAATTGTCGATGTCGTTATACCCTTAGTAAAAGGCCAAAGAATGGCTGTAATGGGCGATTCAAAGAGTGGTAAGACCGGCTTCATGGTTCAGACAGCTATCCACAGGGCTAAAGCCGGCGAGATTGTTGTTTATGTTTTGGTAGCCAAATCTCGAAGTGAGCTATCGCGCATTGTCCAGCATTTTATAGATGCCAAGGTGCTAAAAAATATCATTATTGTAGTTGCCGATACATCCGAACCTCTACCAGTGGGAATCCTTGCACCATATGCAGGCTGTGCCATTGCCGAAAATTTTTGGTACAACAAGCAAGATGTGCTGGTAATCTATGACGACTTCACGAACCACGCCAAGATATATCGCGAAATGGCCCTACTACTCAACCAAAATGTCGGACGTGAAGCCTACCCAGGCAATATGTTCCATGTTCATTCGGCACTTTTGGAGCGCGCTGGCAAGCTTGGTGCCACCAATGCTACCCAGACAGTACTCGTAGCTGGTAGCACCCCAAATAACGACCTCACCGACTACCAGGCGACTAGTCTTATTTCTATGAGTGATGGGCAAATTGTATTCGATACCGACGCCATGCACCAGGGCATTCGCCCCGCAATCAACACTGAGCTATCAGTCAGTCGTGTCGGAGGCGGACGCAACGAGATTATCAGCCATGACCTTACTAAGTCGGTCATCAAATCCATCGGACGCTATAAAAAAGCCAAAGAAATGACCAGCTTTATCGATCAAATCAGCGAAACTAGCCGCCAGGAGGTTGCATTGGGCGGGCGTATTTTTGAGGCGATGCAACAAAGCTACGCCGAATACTTTAGCTTTTATCAGGAGAGAGTTATGCTCGAGGTAATCCTAAGGTGCGACAATCCTAGCTCACTCGATGTCAATTGGCTCAAGGCCGAAATCGCCAAGATTGGTTCAGAAAAGACATTTACACCCAAGCAGCTAGATGGCTTTATAGCGGATCTCCTAAAAGCTAGCGCGAGGCCCGCTTAAAATGAAAAAATCTACTCAAATCCGCGCTAACCTTAATAGTACCAACTCTGTAAGTTCGATAGCACATATTTTAGAAAACATCGCTTCGATTAGAATTACCCAAATCAAGGACGAAGTTTTGCAATCGAGAGATTTTTTTAGCAGGCTATGGGCTATGTATAGTCAGCTTCGAATATCCGATAAAGATGCCCAGGCTGGTTCGTCCCCCAACACCGATACCAATCCCAAAACCAACAAAAAAGCCGTAATACTCATCACCGCCAATGCCGGTTTGACAGGCGAGGTCGATACCCACTTAATCAGCCAGGTGATATCTGAGGTCGACCCCAAAGACACCGACTTTTTTGTGCTAGGAATGCACGGCCAGAGCTTACTTTTGCAGCACAACATCAACCCCATCAAAACCTTCCGTTTCCCAGAGGTAGGCAATGCTATCGATGTCAGCGAACTAATGCAGGCACTTCAGCCATACTCCGCACCGACGGTCTACTATCCCAGCTACGATTCGCTGTCTATACAAAGAGTTTTTAGCCTAGAGCTCAAATCGACCGTCCAAAAGCTCGGCGCCCAAGATAGAAACCTAAACCAAGAAGAGATTATTTTTAAAGATAACTGTATCTTTGAGCCTTCAGTTACAGAAGTTGTGGTTTATCTCGAGCAGATGATGATGAGCACCATCCTAACCGAAATTATTCTGGAGTCAAATCTCGCCCAGCTTTCCAGTCGTTTTAATGCTATGAATGTAGCCAGTAGCAAGGCTAGCAATATGGCCAAGAATTTGCAGCGGCGCTTTGTTCAGCTCAAGCGCTACGAAAGCGACGAGTCCAATAGGCGATACAGTAACAGAAGAAAGGTCACAGTATGAATTACACCAAAGCAAGCACCAGAAGCGTCAATGGCCTGGTGGTTAAAGCCGAGTACGAGGGCGTTCAGCCCAAAATAGGCCAGATCTTTTTCTTAGAAGAAGAGGCGTCAGTGAGGTTCCAGGTTATTGGTATCGAAAAAAGTGATGTGCTCGTATTGCTAAATCTCAGCGAGTTCAACATCAAACAAAACCAGCAACTTTATTCGCGCGGCGAAAGCTTACTGCTGCCTGTAGGCGAGCAAGTTATGGGCAGGGTATTCAATAGCTTCGGCCAAGTAATAGATGGTGGCGAGCCGCTCGGCTCAGCCGATTATGTAGCCGTCGAAGACGATACCGACACCCACTACCGCCCTGCAGCTACTAATTCGATTATCGAGACCGGTATCAAGGTGATCGACTTTTTTGCTCCCTTCGTCAAGGGCCGCAAGGTCGGTATTATTGGAGGTGCCGGAGTAGGTAAAACAATCCTAATTACCGAAATGATGCACAATGTCGCCAAGAGCGGCAAAGAAATATCGATGTTTGTTGGCGTCGGTGAGCGTATTCGTGAGGCCTACGAGCTCAAGCAAACACTCGACGAAAACAACACAATGAAAAACACCATTATGTACCTAGGGCAAATGAACGACTCGGCCGCTTTGAGGTTTTTGGTGGGTCGTAGCGCGGCCACTGTAGCCCGATACATGCGCGATAATACCAAAAAAGATGTACTACTATTTGTCGATAATGTTTACCGTTTTTTACAGGCTGGCAATGAGCTCTCGACAATGCTCGAGGAGTCGAGCTCGGAAGGTGGCTATCAGCCGACCCTCTTTACCGACATCAGCCGATTCCAGCAAAACCTATCTTCTTCCGACAAAGGCTCTATTACATCGGTCCAAAATATCTTTGTGCCGGCCGACGACCTGAGCGATCCGGCGGTGGTCGAAATCAACAAGCAGCTCGATAGCGTTATTGTTTTGAGCCGCGAAGCTTTCGAGCAAGGCATCCGCCCGGCGGTCGATTTGCTGGCCACCAACTCGTCGCTTTTGATACCCGAAATTGTTGGCAAACAGCACGCCTCATTGGTACTAGAAGTTCAGAAAATTCTCCAAAAACACAAGTCCCTCGAGGGCATAGTAGCAATTATTGGCCAGGG
>JBAXMM010000037.1:0-5702 GCA_037134295.1 bacterium | reverse complement strand
CTTCGGTAAGCAATTTTACAGCAGCTTTCGATGCGCCATAAACTCCCTGCCCTGTTACTGGTAAAAATCCTACCATACTAGAGATATCTACAATGTGGGCTGTGGGACGTTTGAGGAGTTCTGGCAAAAAAGCTTTTAGCATATAGAGTGTGCCATAAAAATTAACACCCATCACTCTGTCGATTGCCTCGTAGTCTAGATCGTTGATTTTTACAAAAGGCTGAATAATACCGGCATTATTGATAACGCCATCGATCTGCCCAAGCTTGGCAATAACTTCGCCCGGCAAGGCCTCGACGGCTTTTTTGTCAGACACACTGAGGGCGTGGGTACTAATGTTTTTGCTATTTGAGCCTAACTCTTTGTTGAGCTCTTCAAGGGATTCTTTTTTGAGATCTACGGCAGCAACTTTGGCGCCTTTAGCCAGTAGTGCCATGGTGATTTCTTTGCCGATGCCACTAGCTGCGCCAGTGACTACAAAAACTTTGTCTGAGATATTCATACGTAACATACTCCCTTATGCTTTGATTGTAGCACTTATAATCTTAAAAAAGACTATTTATGTTGGGAAGGATGGTAATTATTTTTTAAACGAACCTAAAAAAAACAGCAGTTATTGCAATTGGGTATTGACCTTGGCCATAGCATTATAGTATATTTGGTTTATCACCAAACCAGGCAGGCCCAAGGTTTCGACCGAAAGCTACTCCTGGTTATTTTTTTGCTTATTCTAGACTTTATTAAACTTGATTTACCCTAAATGCTATCCTTGGGTCTAGATTGGTTATTGCCTTTGAAGGCCTGATTTGGCTGGTCTTGCGGCGTAGGTGCATGTGTGGTTGTATGCTTCGGTTTGCTCTTTTTTACTCGTAGCTCTAGCTTGCTACGTAACTCGCTCATTTTGACAATTTTTTTGGTATGACTGCTGAGTAATTTTGAAAACCTATCGCTCGGTACCAAGAGATTGAGCAATTTTCCTTTCTGGCTCAGGTATTCGATGAGGCAATTGAAGTCCCCGTCGCCGGTAATGATGATCGCTTTATCGTAATTGTTGTACTCAATGGCGGCGGCGTGTAAAACTAGCTCGGCATCAACATTACCTTTGACGATCTCTTTGCCGTTTTCCATATAACCGACAGTTGGCTTAAAAACCATTATAAAACCAGCCTGCTCGAGCTCGTCGTAGAGGCTTTGGTTGTCGGTAACATGACCAATAAATATAAAGGCTTTATCGATGTTGTACTTATTTTTGAGGTACAGACGCAGCTTGCGGTGGTCGAGTTTCCAGCCTTGCGATCGAATGCCGAGGTTTAGATTTTGGCTATCGATAAAAGCGTAGTTAGGGAGGTTGGTATTCATCTTGTAGTTACTATACTACATTTGGTGAAGTTATTATAAACTGCAGGCAAATAAAATAAGCTGGTCGTTACAACCAGCTTATTAATAATTGGATGGCATTTCGGCTATCCAGATTTTGAGTAGTTCCCAGCGTTCGGCAGGATCGCCATCGATATGCCTGTCGGGAAGCTCAAGTAAACCAGCATCGATAGCAATTGCCTCGATCTCGTAATTCCGCTTAATGGAATTCAGCCCAATGGTGTCAGCTATCAAAAAGCAGGCTTGTTTTGGAGTTAGTGTTCCGCCCTCATTTAGCTTGATTAGCTCTTGGTAGTACTCGACCACCAGACTCGGGCTCTTACTTAGCTTTTCACGAGTATAGATGGCTCTGATGGCTTCAGAGGCCTGCAGGGCTTTATTGTAATCTCCAGACACATCGCCTCCTTTGGCTCAGGTGCTTGTGATTTGTTTTGTGTGAGGTGCTGCTGTTTCGATAGCTGTATTATATACTCTTACTCCTGTTTATAAAATAAAAACCACCCATATTTCAGGGCGGTTTGGTGCACTCTAGCTATTGCCAGACTGCTTAAATAATCTTCTATGCCGAAATGGCATTGATTCTATTGACAAGTGAGAAGACTTGAGTCAAGAACTGACCGATACAATCGGTAAATCCACCATCAGCGTCCTCCTCCTCTAAATGATCGCAACCCTCGTGAGGGATGTACGACATGGCATAGATTTTTTGCGGATCAATACCGTGTTTGACATCAAGCTCTGCTTTCAATAGCTTAGCTGGGTCGACATAGTCCTTGTGACTGACCAAGCCTTCCTCCCAGAGCTTCTTCTGAGCTGCAGTTAGCTCGAAGTGGTCGAACAGTGCACCGTAGATGTCATGGTGACCATCCTCGTCCTGCTCATCTATCCCCGGTATGTCTGAGGTGGGGATCATGACGAACTTTGGTGGTATATCCCTGGCGTGCAGTGCTTCGACCTCGGTGACCGAGGCTTTCCAGTCCACGCTGCCTACTATGACGATGAAGTTCCGTACTACTTGCTTCTCTCTTATGGCGTAGATGTCTTTCACATCTTGGGTGTCTATCACTTTTCACCTCTATCGTTGGTACGTCCAAAGATTTTTTGGAAGCTATATAATAGTATAAATATGCTTAAAAGTCAATTGTAATGCTAGCTTAGAGCATTTGCTAGTGCTGAGGTTTTTTTCTATCTTCTTCAGACTGTTTGGCGCTATAAACTTCTTCCGAGGTTTCTTCAGCTTCTTTGTCTTGGCTAGCCTTACTGATATTCTGCTCGGCATTGGCCTTTTGGCCAGATATGCGGTTCTTATTATAAAAGTTTCGTAATCTTTCTAGCATTTGGTTCTCCTTTTGTAATTGGTTTATAGTTTTCTACTAAAGCAATCCTTATTAAATCTTTAGGTCTGTAAAATATACAAATACAATTATACCACCAAGCAATAGCGATATGATACACAATACACCCCAAAGCCGTAGCTGGTAGATGCTATTATCTGATATAATGATCTAATACATGCGCAATCGATACACAAACCTTGGCTGGCTTATAACAATTTTGGTCGCAATTATCCCCGTTGCTTTGTGGCTAGTTGCAATGCCATCACAATGGAATACACCAAAGCTAATATTTGATAACATCGGCAGATTAGCCGGCCTGGCTGGAATGTCTTTATTTGCCTGGAATGTTATTTTGAGTGCCCGTCTTAAGATATACAACAAGCTCTTTATGGGCCTCGACAACACCTACCGAGCGCACCATATCATAGGTTCGTTGGCCTTTATTTTACTGCTAATTCATCCGGTAGCAATAGCGTATCGGTACTTTCTTTCATCACCGATGGCAGCTTTTGAATTTTTGAAACCAAGTTTTGCCTCGCCATTTTCGGCCCTAGGCTCGATAACACTATTTAGTATGTCGGCCTTGATGCTGGTCACACTATATATAAACGTCAAATACGAAAGATTTGTATTGGCCCAACGACTACTGGGTCTCTTATTGTTCTTTGGTGGCATACACGCCATATTTGTAGGCTCAAGTGACCTAGGTATTAACTCTGGGCTGTTAGCTCTGCAAGCCTACATTTTTGGCTTGATAATTTTGGCAGGAGTTGTATATGTTTACCGTTCGATTTTTCATGGTAACTTTTCGAAATACTATCAGTACAGCCTAGCTAGCGTAACGAGTTTTGGTGATATTTATGAGTTAAAGCTGACTCCAATTGGCAGGCCTATGACGTATTTACCAGGCCAGTTTGCTTTTATAAAGGCTGAAGCCGATGGAGTTCTCGGACAGTCACACCCCTTTAGTATGAGTGGTGCAAGCACTGATATTGGTGAGCCAGCTCTAAAATTTGGTATCAAATCACTAGGCGATTACACGAAACTTATGGCCGAGGCTAAGGTCGGTCTCAAAATCAAGGTTGATGGCCCCTATGGTACATTCTCTAATAAAGTAATATTGAACCGTCGTCAGATTTGGGTTGCTGGTGGGATAGGCATAACTCCCTTCGTAGCAATGGCTGAAGCGCTAGACGATAGCCAGAGGGTCGACCTGTATTACTCTACAAAAACCACCCAAGAAGCAGCCTACTTGCCCAAACTCAAGCAAATAGCCAGATTCAAAACGAACCTAACTATCATCCCGTTTACAGCTAACACCAATGGCTTCTTGACGGCTGATTATATCTTTAAGACTAGCTCCGATCTTACAGACGCAAATTTCATGATCTGCGGACCTCAATCGATGATGACCAGCCTTAAAGAACAGCTAAAAGCCAGGGGTATCGTAAAGAAAAATATTAATACCGAGGAGTTTTACCTAACTTGAAAAAACTAGTTGCCATTGTGTATATGCTGTTTGTACTGGCCATGGGCACAATGTTTGTATGGGGTTTTATTGATAAACAAGTCAAGGAATCTGCAACGCCCGCTGGAATTAACACTGGCTCTGGTGCTAATACTGGCGAGCCCGGCAGCGCTACCTCTAATGATCAAACATCCCCCACAACACAAGGCTCAGGGCCTAAATCATACTCAATAGCTGAAGTAGCCGGGCACAAATCTTACAAGGATTGCTGGCTAATTATTAATTCTAACATCTACGACATCACAGCCTACATCGATCAGCACCCTGGCGGAGCTGACCTAATACTAATGTATTGTGGTAAGGATGCTACTAGCGCCTACAATACTAAGGGTGGCCGAAGAAGCGGACATTCTAGTCGAGCCGATAGTATTCTTGCTAGCTACCAAATCGGCACCCTAAAGTAGTTATTGCTTACTGATTGTTATATCCGAACTTTTTAAAGACAATTTAAAGATAAAATTTCTGGGCTTGAGCGCAAATTATAGCATTCATAATTATCGCTTTAATTTCATAAACGCCCACCGTAACAGAGTCAAAAAATTAAGCTATTTTACTGCTACCTTTAGGGTTCCAAGCACTAAAATCCAGGCTAGTGAGCTTTTGGCTATCAGGCTAAGCCATATATAGGCGCGTTCGCCATGTACATAATTCTTCCAGCGGCCGACCTTGAGGTACTGAAGGACCATATTGATAGCGAAGCTATTGAAGAATAAGAACGTGATCAAGAACCCTAGCTTGGCATACCAAGGAATACTGTCGGCGACATTGGTGGTGCTGACCCAGAAGTATAGGCCGCCGATAATCCACGGTACTATACCTGCGATTACGCCCATGTTGTACGGAAACCACTTGATCTTTTCGGTGAGCTGGTTGTAACGCTCCATCTCTAGCCCCCACATGTTCATCAAAAAGTTTAGAGTAAAAACAAACACTACACTTGAGAGTTCATTGATACCGCCCATCATAAGCAGTGCGACCAACATAACTGAGCTGCTTAATGAATATTCGATCCAGCGCATAGGGTTATAGCCCTTTTTTATATTCGCCTCATAGCGACGTACATAAAATGGTGAAGAGATGATGAAATGGAAAAGAGCCGAAATAAGTAAGAATACTGGTGCTACAACTGCTATTGGGACATCTATCAGAACTTTAGTAGATACAGTAAAGCTGCCGTTGGGAGACTGATCAAAAAACCTAGTGATAATAGGTATTTTTAGGCTGTAATTTAAGATAAATAGCATCACTGTAGCTTGGACTAAGTGTATGCAGCCCATTATTATATTAAAATTCTGTAGTTTCTTGCCTTGTTTCGTTTTGGGTTTCATACGATTTACTTTAGCATAAGAATAATATATAGAGCAAGAATAATTTGGTGTTTAAGTTGCTTAGTGGTTATAATTATAATCATGACTAAACACAAATCATCTGAGGCAGTTGATACGGCCCTACACTTCAAG
>JBAXMM010000036.1:0-5818 GCA_037134295.1 bacterium | reverse complement strand
GTCTGTTGCAAATCTGCCGGGTAGCTGATGTTTGTCCAGGGGTTGCCTATTTCGACAGTTAGTTTGGTGGCGTTAGCGATGTACATCGGTAAGTTCGGAAGAGCTGAAGTACCACCTGTTAGTATTATTTTTTCAATTTTTGATTCCGGACTTCTGTCGAGGTGGTAAGCGATAGATTTATTGAGCTCCTCAACGACGTGGTCAATAACCGGCTTGAGGGTTTTAAATACCTGCCCCTCGATTTTGTCTTCTTGGAGGCCAAACTTTTTCATAAATTGGTCAGATTGAGTTTCGTCGAGGCCTAGATTTTGCGATATTACTCGGCGCAAAGCTTTTGACCCGACTCCAATAGATCGAACAATTTGTGGAACTTGGCCTGTGAATATTGCGATATCGCTCGAGAGCGTACCGATATCTACTATGATTACGGTGTTATCAGTTTGGCTGGGTGCGGTTAGCGATCGAGCCAATGCCAGGGCGTTAATTTCGAGGGTTAGTAGCTCAAAGCCGGCTTTTTGGATTATATTGAGGTATTTATTGGCAATATTGTTTGGTGCGGCGACCAGTAGCACGCTCAGCTCGTCGGTTTCGGGATACTCACCAATGACAGCCCAATCGAGCTTGGCTTGATTGAGCGGAATCGGGATATACTTGTCGGCTTGATAGCTAATGCTCTCCCCGAGTTCGTTGTGGGGCATTTTGGGGACTCTTATAATAGATGTAAATGAAGAGGTCGAAGGGATTGCTGCAATCACATTTTTGCTCGATATATTGGCATCGCTAGCGAGCTGGCGGACGTATTCGGCGATTCTGTCTTGGTCGATTGGCGAATCGCTAGATAAGAGGTTTTCGGGTACATCAATATCTCCGTAGGTTACAAGCGTTGGCTTGCCACGAAGCTCCCTGAGCTGAGCAACTTTAATACTGCTGTTACCTAGGTCAAGTCCAAAATAATTTTGTTCTTGATTAAAAGATTCCATATATCAATTTTAGCATAATTTTAGCATAAGCATAATCAAATAATTATTTTTTTATGGTGGGCTTAGAACCTCGGCTGGTATTCGCTGGAGTCGATCTTTACGGAGCTATCGCCCTTGAACACGCTACCGTAGTCGATACCTGGGGGAGGATACAGCACGCTCTGCAAGGTGAGGTTTACTATTTCGGCGGGAGCATGGGGTGGTACTGCCTGTCCGTTGTATCCGAGTATATAAGCTCGGCCAAATATAAAGCCTGACTGTGCACTCAAGAAGCCATTGATGGTTAGCTGGTAGCCACAAAATTTAGCTGGGGCTGTATCGCAGGTCGATATAGTACCAGTGGCATATATTGAGGCGTCGACCTGCGGTGTGGCAGCGAGAATCTTGACATTGCCCTTGACGACAATTGCGAGGTTCGGAACGTCTCTTGGGTCGGAGTATCCCATGGTACCACCGTAGCCAATATTTTGCCCAATGTCTAGGTCGCCTTCAACTAGGATTGTTACGCGTCCTTTTGTTAGCGAGTAGCTGCCGAGATTAGTGCCGGTGTATTTGACTATTCTGCCGTTAGGGCAGGCGGCGAGATCAACTGAGGTGGGGATACCACTTACAAGGGCTGTATCTGTTTTGCAGCCAGCCGGCAAGTCGTTGTAGGCGGCCTTAACGCCAGCCACAACTTTGTCTTCTGTACCAGCTACCGAATCGACATTGAGTGCCGAGTAGCCCAAGCCGTTACCGCAATCTCCAGCAGTTGCCAAAGGGTTAGCCAAAATATAGTTTTTGTTACTACAAAATGGCCCGCCGTTGCCAACCTTGGAGATTATTAGAAACTCAACCTCTTTTGCGGAAGGGGTGGTGGCCAGACGAGCGCCTGGATTCGTGTCGCTCGCAGCATTGCCGGTGATTTTGCCATTGGCGACGACATTGCCGTTAGTGGTTTGGAGCCAAGGGTAATTCGGAGTTACAGGCGGTGGTGATGGTATCGCTTCGATGAACCAATCCACATATGTCACGCTGCCATTATAAACCGTTAGGCCAGATACAGTACAAATACCAGACTGGTTGGCTTCTGTACACGTGAGTCCATCGTTGGCTAATGATACATTGCCTGGCAATGAAGTCTGTACTCTGTTGATTCTCCACCCCGACGGCAGTGTTATGATGTTTTTGTAATACCTCCCAGGGGTGTTCGCAAACTGGTTATTCCAAGTAACATAGACATTACTTCTGCTCCAGGGGTTGGAAGTGCTATTGGTATCAAATATTGGTGCCGACACATAAGGACTTTTGAGCTCTATCTTTGAGTTACCTGGGGCTGAGGCTGTGCTCAAGACGGCAGAATTGCTTGCTAGCCTTTTATTGGTCTGAATTGTACCCGAATAGCTCGGGGCGTCTTCTATAAAAGTAAATTTTACTACCATTAAGCCTGGGTTTAAAGCTACAATGCGAGCATTTTGGCCGTTAAAATAGGTGCTAAATCCAACCCAAGTTTCGCCGTCTTCGCCTTGTCGCCACCACTCACCTGCCCAATGACCTGTTTTGATTACACCACCGACGTTGAGCTCTGTAGCACTAGCGTAGCCGCCACTTTGACTATTTTGAAAAGCCAACGTAACGTCTACCTGCATCTCACCATCCGGAACACCTCCGCTATTGCCGCACCAAATAAGATATTTCCGTGACTGAAACGAGTACCCGTAAAAATTACCGTCAGTTCCCCATAATGTTGAGTTTGTATTTGGGGAGCCATTGTTGTCGGTGTCGAGGTGATTACCATAATAGGGGTAGCCGCTAAGAGGAATCGTAAGGCCATTAGAGGTTCTCTTGCCAACCACCGTAGCTGTACCACCCACACCTACAGCCGGCGTTACGGTACCTCCATAAGGCTGGAAGCCTGTGAATACCGCTAGACTATTCGGGGCGGCGGCCTGGGCGTGAGAGCTGGTGGATATAATTATTACAAAAGCCAACGCCAGAGCAGCAAGGGTTCTGAGGAGGTACTTTTTGATCATTTGAGCAGTGCCTTTGCTATTTCTAATTGAGCCTGGTAGCTATCGATAGATTTTTGCCCTTTTAGCACGACCTCGATTACAGCAACCACAAATCCGACATCTTTTTTGACACCACTGGGGGGCTGACCCTCGTCAGAGTTTATAAGGCCTATTTCCGACACGCCTGGTTTACTAATGCCCTCCAGAACTCTATTGATAGATTCTGCGCGTCCGGTATCATTAGATTTAAACAGTTTTGTAATATCTTTGGCGAAGTCGGTACCATTGCCCAAGGGCAACTGTGTAGTGAAATAACCCGAGCCGTTTGTCTGATCGTTGAGTTTTAGCCTAGTGTCGCGCATAAGCTCATCAGCTACTTGCTGGGGCTTGATGCTGCCAGCCAGCAGCCTTTTGTGGTAGTCCTTGGCCTTGGCATCGGCGTACTGCCTATCGGCGGCGAGCACTTCTGGGTTGCCCCAGTCTTTAATTTGTTCCGTTGGGTATTTATTTACAACCGTATTGCCAAACCAAAAGTACAGAAGGTAGCCTTGGTAATAGCCTGTGGTTTTGGCTAGCTGGGTTTTACCGCTAATGATGTTTTCGATATAGTTTTTGATGCTAGTGGCGGCGGCTGAGTCGCCAATTGTATAGATAGCACTTTTGGTCTCTGCATCGTTAGGCCCGTAGCCTGTCACATAGCCAGCCAAGTACTGTGGCTCGAGAGTCTTTTTGAGTTCGGCGCGATCGGCTTCAGAAAGCTTGGAGATGCCTGGGAAGGCGTTATAAGAAGCCAAGGCTTTGTCGAATACTTTTTTGTTCTTGAGGCTGTTTCCGGCATAGATGCCATCTGTAAAGGCTCTAAAGCCCAAATATCCAACTACCGACATTACTGTCACTAGTATTGCTATAGCAAAAAGCTTAATGCCCTTCTTGGGTTTTTTGGCCTTGCTGGCGTCCATTGTTCGGGCAATATTAATAGAGTCGTTGCCCTTAGGGTGTTCCGGATTTATATGTTGTTCCATTATTTTTTTACTTTACCCTCATATATGAATACGATTATACCCCATATGCTAAAAGACTTACAGCAATGTTATTGCATAATTAAATAATTATTTTTTTTGGGGTGGGCTTAGAACCTCGGCTGGTATTCGCTGGAGTCGATCTTTACGGAGCTATCGCCCTTGAACACGCTACCGTAGTCGATACCTGGGGGAGGATACAGCACGCTCTGCAAGGTGAGGTTTACTATTTCGGCGGGAGCATGGGGTGGTACTGCCTGTCCGTTGTATCCGAGTATATAAGCTCGGCCAAATATAAAGCCTGACTGTGCACTCAAGAAGCCATTGATGGTTAGCTGGTAGCCACAAAATTTAGCTGGGGCTGTATCGCAGGTCGATATAGTACCAGTGGCATATATTGAGGCGTCGACCTGCGGTGTGGCAGCGAGAATCTTGACATTGCCCTTGACGACAATTGCGAGGTTCGGAACGTCTCTTGGGTCGGAGTATCCCATGGTACCACCGTAGCCAATATTTTGCCCAATGTCTAGGTCGCCTTCAACTAGGATTGTTACGCGTCCTTTTGTTAGCGAGTAGCTGCCGAGATTAGTGCCGGTGTATTTGACTATTCTGCCGTTAGGGCAGGCGGCGAGATCAACTGAGGTGGGGATACCACTTACAAGGGCTGTATCTGTTTTGCAGCCAGCCGGCAAGTCGTTGTAGGCGGCCTTAACGCCAGCCACAACTTTGTCTTCTGTACCAGCTACCGAATCGACATTGAGTGCCGAGTAGCCCAAGCCGTTACCGCAATCTCCAGCAGTTGCCAAAGGGTTAGCCAAAATATAGTTTTTGTTACTACAAAATGGCCCGCCGTTGCCAACCTTGGAGATTATTAGAAACTCAACCTCTTTTGCGGAAGGGGTGGTGGCCAGACGAGCGCCTGGATTCGTGTCGCTCGCAGCATTGCCGGTGATTTTACCATTAGCAACTACATTGCCGTTGGTGGTTTGGAGCCATGGCCAAAGATACTTGGTGACCGATCCGTCTCCGCAGTTTTTGCTTGAGCCACCAAAGGTTATATTCGGCATTGTTAATTCGTTAATTTTGGGTGTAACGGTATGCACTAAGCCATCGTGGAATATTGGGTCGAGCTCAGCCTTGATATCGTATTGGGCGTTGTCGCTAGTAGAGTAGCCCGACGCTTTCAGGTAAGCAGTACGGGAGGGATTGGTAACATTCCCACTTACTGTTTGCTTTAGGGTGTTTCCTTCGTAGATACCAATCGATGGCGAGCTGCCCTGGGCATCTTTATCGATACCCCAGCCTGTAAAGTAGTTTTTGCCATCTGTTGCTGTTGTACATTTTATGTCACCGAGAGATGGGGGCGGAAGCTTTTGGAAGTAGAAATCTACAACGGTGGTTACGTTTTGCACTACTTGAATACCTGTCACCTTGCAGGTGCCTGTTTTGGCAGTGTTATCGGTACATGTAGTAGTAGCGTTGGTGCTGTAAGGTTTAGAAGTGGTAGCATGATGTAGCTTATACCCAGCAGGTACTATAACCTCTGCCCCAAATGGGTTATAGGCGGTCTGTACGTTGTCACGAAACACCGGGTTGGCAGTGCTGGCGGCAGTCTGAGCGGCTTGATCACCTTCATAGGTAGAAGGGAAAAAATTAACTGTCGGGCTGGTAGCGCCGGGGGTTGTGGCATAGTACTTTATAGCTGAGCCAGAGACAACGGCTGCAGTATTATTAATGGTGGCGCCATTAGTGTCTACCTCTAGTTTAGTTGTTTTAAGGGCGCCCGATACCGTCGGTGGCACTACGACGGAAACGGTTAATGTTACTG
>JBAXMM010000035.1:0-5954 GCA_037134295.1 bacterium | reverse complement strand
AGCCCGTAGGGTTCGCGTAGTAAGGCGCGCAGAAAAATAATTAAATTTAAATTAAACTTTAATTATTTTACGAGCACCTTGCGAAGAAGGCGTCAGCCGCCATCCCTCTCTCTCCGCCACTGAAAAACGACCTACCTGTGGGTCTTTTTTTTTGATGTTCGGATCAACAACCCACCCAATATCCGAGCCAAGTCCTATTAAGCAGTAGGCGAAATAGCACTATATGCAGTAAAATATAACTATGAACAACAACTGGAACCTCGACGACATCGTAACGCTTAAAGATTTTGATAGCTTAATGGCAACAACCAAAATACAGATTACGCAATTTGACGATTATTTTGCCAAGATGAACCCACAAATGTCCGATTCGGATTTTGTGGCCTTTACTAAGCATCACGAAATATGCCTAGAAGGCATTCATCGGCTCGGCTCGCGCCCTGCGCTAATGGAAGCCGCCGACCAAAAAGATAGTTTGGCTAATAAGCTTAAAAACCAGGTTAAGGATCTGGAGATATATTTTGGTGAAAAGATTCAGCCAATTAGCCTTTGGCTTAAAGGCAAGGAAGTAGCTGGCAAAAATATATTAGACGATACCAACGCCAAACGGCTATTTGCTGCTAATCCAGACCTAGAGTACGTCTATAATTATTCTCGGCTAATGGGACGCTATAGCCTCGATGAGAAATCCGAAAATATCATTACAGCCAAGGACTCGAACGGCACACAGATTATTACTGATCTTCGCGACATGATCGAGACGGAGTTTGAATTCGACTTTAATCCTAAGGGAGGCAAACGCCAAAAAATCACTAATAACGCCGAAATTAGTAGCTACGCCTACTCTACTGATCCGGCCGAGCGCGAAGCGGCTTTTAAGGCCCGTTTCGAGCAATACGAAAAAAATATCGATAAGTTCTTTGTAGCTTATCAGGCGATAGTCAAAGACTGGGGCTACGAAACCAAAACTCGTGGCTTTGATAGCGCCATTAGTATGCGCAATACCGCCAACCACATCGACGACCAAACCATCTCGACCTTAGTAGATGTGTGCAGCAAAAATGTTGGAGTTTTTCAAAGCTATTTTAAGTTTAAGGCTAAGCAACTAGGCAAGCCCCAGCTAACGAGGTTTGATTTGTATGCACCAATCGGTGAGGCCAACATTAGCTATAGCTACACTGACGCAATCGAGCTAGTCGATGCAGCCTTTAGGAGCTTTAGCCCAACATTTGCCGATAATGCCAAAACCATCATTGCTCAAAACCACATTGATTCACACCCTGCCGACACCAAGCGAGGAGGCGCATTTTGTATGACGGTAGCGCCGTCGGTTACACCATATGTGCTACTGAATTTTGCCGGTAAAATGCGCGATGTCAGCACCTTGGCTCACGAGCTAGGGCATGGCGTGCATAGCATTTATGCCAATGAGCATGGCATTTCGGCCCAACACGCTACGCTGCCGCTGGCTGAGACAGCCTCGACATTTGGCGAGATGATACTTTTCGAAAAAATCTTGTCCGAAACTAAAGATAACGAAGCCAAAAAACAGCTTTTGAGTGACAAAATGGCCGATAGCTACGCTACGATTTGTCGCCAAAACTTTATTGTGAAGTTCGAAATTCAGGCCCACAAGGCACTCCAAAGTGGCATCGAGCAAAAAGACTTGAGCCAAATGTGGCTCGATAACCTTAAGGAGCAGTTTGGCGATAGCGTCGAGGTCGACGATATGTTCCGTTATGAGTGGTCCTATATTCCCCACATTATTCATACGCCGTTTTATTGTTATAGCTACAACTTTGGTGAGCTGCTGAGTATGGCACTCTATGCCAAGTACAAAGCTGAGGGCGAGAGCTTTGTGCCTAGTATCGAGAATATATTGCGTGCTGGTGGTTCAGAAGATCCCAAAAAGGTGCTGGAGTCGGTAGGGATCGATATGAGCTCGGCTGAGTTTTGGCAGGGTAGCTTCGAACTTTTGGCGAACTGGCAAAAAGAACTCGAAGCGCTATGATAAAAGCCATCTTTTTTGATTTCTATGGAGTTATCAATTTGGCTGGCGAACTAAATTCAGAAGTATCAGATTTCGTAAAAGCTAACCATCAGCAATATAAATTCGCGGTACTATCAGCTGCTGATACAGATCTGCATGAATGGCTCAATGCAAAAGGCATTGGACAGTTTTTTGATATCGTTCAGACTACAGCTGAAATTGGGATCAGCAAAACCGCCCCTGAATTCTTTACCATACCCCTAAAAAAGCTGAATCTACAGGCTGATGAGGTTTTATTTGTAGATGATATCGAGACCTACATATTGGTAGCTCACAGGCTAGGCTTTAGGGTAGTGCTTTATGATTACAACGCTAATCTTGTTGAACAACTAAAAACAGAGCTATGAAAAACAGTACCAAGTCGATGGTTTTGGCTATTATCATTATTGCAGCCATTGTAGCCACATTTGTGGCTACCTGGTTGGTAATAAGAGGGCGACACGAGACTGCTAGGCCTCGCATCGGCGTGAGCGTTTTTATTGATCCCAGTATCTCTGCTGACGAGAATAAAGTATACCTAGATTCAATCATAGACTCCCTGGGCAAAGCAGATTATGCCATCACTCAGTCCAGTAACAGTAATGCCGATATCGTGGTTAGCAACACTAATTCAGCTGGCTACCAAGCTCTCGTTAGCGAGCCAATTGGTAGCCCAATGGCTCTGGTTGGACCGCAAATTATCGAACCAGCCCAGAAGCCGACGAGCTACATTAAATTATCAACCGACCTAAGCGACAAATTGCCACTCATTAAAGAAAAACTAAAACAAACCCTAAAAGCCCCCACTCCGTGGAGCCTAACAGTAGCTGGAGATATAATAATAGGACGAACAGTATATCAACAAGAAGCTAAGCTTGGGGACTACACCAGCTCATTTACAAAAGTTAAAGATTTGCTTTCTGCAGCAGACTACACAGTTGCTAATGCTGAATGGACGGCGGCCGATGGAATTGCCTACCCACTGCAAGGCATGAGCTTCGCCTCGCCCACCAAATCGCTCGATGGACTGACCTACGCCGGCATAGACGCTGTGAGCCTGGCCAATAACCATAGTATGAATGGTGGCGTGCTAGCCTTCGAGCAAATGCTTGCTAGCCTGACTAGCCTAGGAATTGGGTATTTTGGCGCTGGCAAAAGCTACAGCCAAGCACATACACCATACATCGCAGATGTAAAAGGTATCAAGGTGGCATTTTTGGGCTACACCGCAATACCTGGCAATTTTGAGGCAGGGCCAAGCAGCACTGGCAATGCCTTTATAAAAATTGCACCTTGGTATCCATTTAATGAGTCCAGTATCGCACAGATGGAGATAGATATAAAAACAGCTAAAACAAAAGCAGATGTGGTGATACCTTTTTTTCACTGGAGCGAAGAGTATGTCCATACCCCTAACGAACAAATGCGGCAAGTTGCCCACAGGGCAGTCGAGGCCGGAGCAACAATGGTAGTGGCTAGCCATCCACATTGGGTTCAGGGCATTGAGTGGTACAAAGATACGCTAATAGCCTATAGCCTGGGCAACTTTGTGTTCGACCAAGAGCAGAGCCTCAAGACCAAGCAAGGCGTAGTTTTACTGACTGAGTTTGCTGGCAATAAACTCACCAAAGCCTCTTTTACGCCGATTCAAATCGAAAATTATTATCAGCAACATATCCTCGACGGGGCCCCGGGCCAAGAAGTTCTAAATAATATCTACACTCATAGCTACTGGAAAAATTAACGTTCTACGGGCATAGATTACAATGCAGCAATCGCCGGTTAGCCTGCCTTCGTTCGATATATAGCCAATGCAAAGGCCACAGACAGTGGAGCGTGTATGATAAAACCAAAATAGCTGATGTTGCCCAGTATAGCCGCATATACCAACCCAAATGTAAGGGCCAAATTAAACGCCAGTAAGTTTTTGTAGCAATATTTTTTGATTGCTACCTTTTCGCTGGAGCTATCTATCAGATACACCGATGATAATGAAAAAAATGCCACCGCTAGGGCCAGCAATCCACAGGTTTGGATTAGGCTGGTTGATATATAGACGCCACCTATTTGTTTAATTAGTGATGGCGTTACTATCATTGCGATTCCAAGACAAAGCCCAACTAAGAAGCTAGCCATCAGGAGCGGATATTGTGCTAACTTGTTTTTTGGTGCTGCGATTATTTTTTGCCTTTCAGCTTTAAATCAAGCGAGCAAGAGTTTATACAAAACCTTTGTCCAGTAGTGTTCTTTGGGCCATCATCAAATATATGGCCTAAATGAGCTCCACATTTTGAGCAACTCACTTCGGTGCGCTTCATACCGTAGCGTTCGTCTTGATGCAACTTAACAGATCCGGGCACAGCCTTATCGAAGCTCGGCCAACCAGTACCGCTGTCGAACTTAGTGTCGCTTTCGAATAGTTTTTGTCCGCATACCGAGCAATAGTAGCTTCCATCAGAATGTTCATTCCAGTATTTGCCTGTAAAAGCAGGTTCGGTGCCTTGTTCTTGAGTGACATGATAGGTCATAGGATCGAGTTTTTTTTGAAGTTCTTTTTTTTCCACCAAAGTCTCCTATTTTATTATTGTAATGCTTTATAATAGAGTATATGCAAAGTATTGATAGTAAAAGTGTGCTAATAACAGGTTCTAGCAGAGGCATTGGTGCTGAAACTGCCATTGCCTTTGCGAAGCAGGGCTGTGATATTATTATAACCTTTTTGGGCGAAATTAGCTCTGCTGAAAAGACTCAAAAAGAATGCCTAGCAAATGGGGCCAAATCGGTTGAGCTAATTAACCTTGATGTTAGGAGTACAGCCAGTATTCGCTCGGCACTCAAAACAATTAATCTCAAGTATGGTGGTGTCGACATCCTTGTTAATAACGCAGGCGTCATTAGGTGGAAGAAATTCGAATCACAGTCTGATGAAGATATTTTAGATCAGATAGAGACCAATTTGATTGGTTTAATTATGCTCACCAAGTACGCTTTGCCGCATGTTAAGGACACCATCATAAACATCACAAGTGGTTCGGCATCGCATCCAGTGGTCGATCTTAGTGTCTATTGCGCCAGCAAGTATGGTGTCAGGGGTTTTACTGAGGTTTTGGCTCTGGAAACTCCCGGCCTAAACATATATTCCGTTAGCCCCACAATGACATCGACCGAAATGACAGATTTTCATGGCATGCCATCCGAACGCGTAGCCGAAGTTATTGTCCAGACCGCCATGGATGGCTACGGTAAGCCCAGTGGCTCGGATATTAAAGTCTGGGAAGTAATCGCTCAAAAATACGCCACAACACCGTGGGGTTAGTTTTAAATAATATAATCACAAGGATATAATTATGGTGAAGACACAAATCAATAGCGAGCTTGCAGATTTTGGGGGAGGTTGTTTTTTGGGTGTCGAAGAAGTATTCAGAAAAATCCCGGGGGTTATCAATACTAAGGTCGGCTACGAGGGCGGACATACTGACAACCCAACCTACGAAGAGGTTTGTACTCATACTACCGGCCATGCTGAGACAGTACAGATAGAATTTGATCCAAAAGAAATTAGCTATATGCACCTTCTGGATGTTTTTTTTGAAAATCACGATCCCACCCAGGTGAACAGGCAGGGGCCGGATATAGGCGACAGCTATCGAAGCGTTATTTTTTATCATGATCAAAAACAGCAAGCTACTGCAGAAAAAAAAATCAAAGAGTTAGAGCAAACCGATCAGTATCAAGATCCGATTGCCACCCAACTCATCGCCGCAAGTACTTTCTGGAAGGCCGAAGAGTACCACCAGGAGTATCTTCATAAGCGCAATTTGAATGTTTGCCGTTGAGCTTTTGTATTTCGAAGAACCACGCTTTATTGCCAGAAGCTAGCACAGCCTGTATTTATGTTGCTACAATAAGTCTATGAACCAATATC
>JBAXMM010000034.1:0-6216 GCA_037134295.1 bacterium | reverse complement strand
TGACTCCTACAGCTGGCTCCGCAAGCGGTAATTTTGTACTGTGTATGCCTTCGGCAGGCACCGGCTCTGTTCGAATGGGTGGTAGCGCCACAAGCTGTAATACTTCTTCTGCAAGGTACAAGCATGATATAACATCACTCAACTCAAGCCTGGGCATGGCCGCCGTTCGTCAGCTTAACCCCGTAAGCTACGCCTACAACGACACAGGTATACAAGCGCTCGGCTTCGTCGCCGAGGAAGTAGCCGCGATCGATACACGGCCGGTAGTATATGACGAACTTGGCAGGCCTAACGCACTAAACTACGACCAGTTGATACCGATTGCCATAAGTGGTCTTAAGGAAGTTGATGCTAGAGTTACGGCGCTCGAGAACACCCAGGCTATTGCGGCCGCTATATTCAACGGCGGCATAGTGGCCAACGATGCTGAATTCCAGGGCAAGGTGGTGTTTGGCGCCCTGACTACATTTAACAGCCGGGTTGTGTTTAACGGCACAGCTGAGTTTGATGGCAAAATCAAGCTCAGTGGCGACAGCGCCGGCTCGGCTACAGTGGCGGCTGGAACCACAACTATATCGGTGCAATTCAGTAGCCCATACCCTGCCAAGCCACTTGTGCAGCTCACGCCGGTGGACTTCGACGACAAGTACAAGCTGACCAATGTAACTACCACAGGGTTCGATATAGTGCTAGGCACTGCTGCACCAAGCAGCATAGAGTTCAACTGGCTGGCAACCCAGAGATAGGTATGGGTAGCTAGATCATACTAAGGTAGCTTGCTAGTGCCAGCTCGAGCGGCGGCGGTCCAAAAGTAGCCGAGAGGGGCTTGACTCGACCGAGCCAATTAGGTAGTCTAGTAACTAACATTAATAAACAGGGAGGGGATTAGTTGAGTATGGAAGACAGCAGAGCGTCTGACGGTAAAGGTAAGATATTTTTAATAGTCGCCGGCATATTAGTGGTTGCTATGGCAGCTGCGGCCGTATATTTCTTCATACAGTACCAAGGCATCAAAAAGAATCCGAACCAAGTAGCTCAGGCCGAGCTAAATAAGATTGTTAAGCTTGTCGATAAGCTGATAGCCCTGCCTAGCGACGAATCACCCACCCTCGCCACCGTACTGGATAAAGACAAGCTTAAAGACCAACCCTTCTTTTCTAGCGCCCAAAACGGCGATGTGATACTCATCTATACTAAGGCCAAAAAAGCCATCGTGTACCGCGAAAAAGAAAACAAAATCATTAATGTCGGCCCCATTAGTATCGACCAAAAGAACGGCACACCTATTGCCCTAGTAAATGCTGGTGGTGATATCGATGCTACAGTCAAAAAACTCAATAACAAGTTTAATGGTGCAATAACTATTACCGACACCACCGAAGCCAAAAACAAAAGCAGCGTAAAAGGCGTAACCGTAGTGGATGTAGCCGGCAACAACGGAGACTTGGCCAAGCAGATAGCAACCGAGCTGAGTGGAACCGTAGGAAGCTTACCAAGTGGCGAAACCGCACCAGCTGGCGCGAATATATTAATATTTGTTAAATAAGAAGCGAGGGAAAATGGAAATCAAGAAAACAGGCAAACTAAATATAATAATCTCTGCGGTATTGGTGGTAATTGCTGTAGCCCTAGCTGCACTTACCTTCTACTTTTTTACGCAGTATCAAAACATCAAAAAGAACCCCAACCAAGTAGCTCAGGCCGAAGTTGATGCTATTGTGGCAAATGTCAGCAAAATAATCGACCTGCCAAAAGACGAAACCCCAACGCTTGCAACAGTGCTCGATAAGGACAAACTCAAAGACCAGCCGTTTTTTGCAATGGCCGAAAATGGCGACAAGATCTTGATTTATACCAAGGCAAAGAAAGCCATAATTTATCGCACCAAAGACAACAAACTAATAAACGTTGGCCCAATCGTGATCGACCCTAAGACATTGCCACAATTAACCATTGTGGATGCCGGCGGCGATGTTAAAGGAGTAACTCAGAAAATTGCTGATAAATTCCCAGACACCATTTCGGTTTCAGCTGCTGCTACCGCCAAGAACAAAGCTGCGGTCAAACAAATAACAGTAATAGATGTTACTGGCAAGGCCGGCGATTTGGTTAGCCAAATAGCGGCCGAAATTGGTGGAACGGTATCAAATACCCTGCCAGCAGGTGAAACAGTACCAGAGAATACAAGCATAATAGTATACGTAAAATAGCAAAGTACTGCTCTTTATGGAGCAGCGGTAACACTATATGAATCCCAAAACTGAGCACATACATATAATAGGAGTAGGCGGGATCGGCACCTCGGCTTTGGCACAGTACTACCAGTCGCAAGGCCAGGTGGTTAGTGGCTCCGACGCCGCCAGCTCCGAGGTTACGGACCTGCTGAAATCCAAAGGCATCATTGTGCATATCGGTCATAATGCCGAAAACGTGCGAGGGGCTAATCTAGTAATTCACAGCGCTGCCATAAAAAAAGGTAACGAAGAGTACGATGCTGCCAAGCTTAGCAAAATACCAACCAAGCTTTATGCTCAGGCCATCGGTGAAATAACCGAACGCTACACCACTATTGCCATCTCTGGTAGTCACGGCAAAAGCACCACCACTGCAATGGTTGCCAAAATTATGATTGAGGCGGGCCTAGACCCGACCGTAATAGTAGGTACCAAAATGCACGAACTAGATGGCAATAATTTTCGCCTGGGCAAAAGCGACTATTTTGTTCTTGAGGCAGACGATTATAATAGGCACTTTCATAACTACCACCCAACCATTGCGGTGGTTACCAACATCGACCGCGAACACCTCGATATATACAAGGACCTTGCTGGAGTCAAGTTGGCTTTTCAGCAGTTTTTGCGTAATACCAAGGTTGGCGGCACCGTCATCGCCAACGGCCAAGATAGCAACACTCGCGAGGCTATCAACAACACCGAGCTATCGGAGCGCCGAGTTATTTTGTACAACCCGGCTGACCTCGCCAGGCACAAGCTTGGCGTACCGGGCGACCACAACCAAAGCAACGCCGAAGCAGCTTATTGGGTAGGCGAGGTATTGGGTATCAAAAAGCAATCTATCGCCAAGAGTTTGGCTGGCTTTCGTGGTAGCTGGCGTCGACTCGAGGAAATAACTGAGGGTGTGTATAGCGATTACGCCCACCACCCAACCGAAATCAAGGCTACCTTGCAAGCTCTCAAACAGGCCAACCCAACCAAACAAATTGTTTGCGTTTTTCAGCCACATCAGCGCGATAGGCTAAACCAGCTTTTCGATGACTTTGTCGATGCGTTTGAAAGCGCCGACCAGCTGTATATGCTACCTTTATACGCTGTGCGTGGTCGCGACGACGGCGAGGGCAAAACCTCGCGTCAGCTCGCCAAGCTCATCACTAGCCCCAAGGCTCAATACGAGCCGGCCTTCGTAAAAGCCTTCGCAAAAGTCCAGCCGCTATTTAATAAAGACCACATCGTGGTGTTCATGGGCGCCGGCGACATCGACGAGCAACTCAGGGCGAATATTTAAATACCAATATTCCCTTTACAAACCAGATAAATCTTGATACTATAATTAAGTTAAAGCAAAGGTAATCACATATGAACAAACAAAACCACGGAGGCGCTAGAGTTTAGGACCAAGGTTTTGCTTACTCTTATGTGGTCGCCTCAACCGCCAAAAGCAACCGAGCGGCCATTTTTTGTTCGTTGATAATCAAATATGTTAAATGGGTAAATGAAATATAAGCATCTTACTGATAATTTTGCTAATTTGTAAAAGTAGTTTTGCTATTTGCAAGTTGTCAGTGTAATTGAAAGTAAATAAAAAGTAGTTACGGGCATATGATGAATGCCTTGACGTGCAATGCCGATGAAGGACGTAGTAGGCTGCGAAAAGCCTCGGGGAGCTGCCAAACAAGCTTTGATCCGTGGATATCCGAATGGGAAAACCCAGTACGAGTAATGTCGTATTACCCATAACTGAATACATAGGTTATGTGGAGGGCACCTGGAGAACTGAAACATCTTAGTACCCAGAGGAAAAGAAATCAAATGAGAGTCCCTTAGTAGCGGCGAGCGAAACGGGATGAGCCGAAACTTATCTACTCCTTCGCATTTATGTGGAGTTTTCTTTAGTAATAGTAGAGAGCGTTGCGAGGTATCGACTCTTTTTTGTGGCATTTAGAGAAGTTGAATGGTGCTTGCACCAGCCAACTTCTCTGCTACAAGAAAGCCATCGTTAAGATCGAATGGATGAAGTTACAAAACAAGAGTGTTATTGGAAGGCACCTGGAAAGGACCGTCAAAGAGCGTGAAAACCGCGTACAATAAAACCTTTTGTCTTCATTGTTGATATTCTCAAGTAGGACGGGACACGTGAAACCCTGTCTGAATCCGGGAGGACCACCTTCCAAGGCTAATTACATTGCATGATCGATAGCGCACAAGTACCGTGAGGGAAAGGTGAAAAGAACCCCGCAAGGGGAGTGAAATAGAATCCTGAAATCATATGCTTACAATGAGTCGGAGCCCAGCACCTTTGTAATTAAGGTGTATACTACAGCGCATGTATTACTTATATATGTTGCAGAGTATACAAAATCCGAAACAGTTTTATTTTGGTCAAACCAAAGATTTGAAATCTCGGTTTGCCAAACATAATTCAGGTCTTAATGCTTCCACAAAGCGTTATAGACCATGGAAAGTAGTTTATTTTGAAGCTTACAGCACTAGGTCACAAGCGATACTGCGAGAAAAGCAGTTGAAGCATTATGGCCAGGCTAGAACAGCACTAAAGAAACGACTAAAACTGTTTTGAACTTTAATACCAAAGGTGCTGGGTGACGGCGTGCTTTTTGTAGAACGATCCAGCGAGTTAATGTGTATGGCAAGGTTAAGTGTGCAAACGCCACGGAGCCGTAGTGAAAGCGAGGGTTAATAGCCCGATTTAGTCATATGTATTAGACCCGAAACTAGGTGACCTAACCATGGGCAGGCTGAAGCCGTCGTAACAGACGGTGGAGGGCCGAACCGTAGTGTGTTGCAAAACGCCCGGATGACCTGTGGTTAGCGGTGAAATGCCAATCGAACCTAGAGATAGCTGGTTCTCCTCGAAATAGCTTTAGGGCTAGCGTCATAAACTACCTGTCGGGGGTAGAGCACTGAATGGGTAGAAGGCTCCTCGGAGTACTTCGCTCAATCAAACTCCGAATACCGACAGAGATTATTATGGCAGTCAGAACGGCGGTGCTAAGATCGTCGCTCGAAAGGGAAACAGCCCAGATCGCCATCTAAGGCCCCCAAGTCATAGCTAAGTGGGAAACGGGGTGAGATTGCATAAACAACCAGGATGTTGGCTTAGAAGCAGCCATGCATTTAAAGAGTGCGTAACAGCTCACTGGTCAATTGTGATCTTGCACGGAAAATATAACGGGGCTCAAGCTATGCGCCGAAGATGCGAATTCTATAATTTATTATAGAGTGGTAGAGGAGCGTTCCTCGTGTACTGAAGCTAAACCGTGAGGTTTGGTGGAATGCGGGGAAGTGAGAATGCTGGAATGAGTAACTATAAGGTAGGTGAGAATCCTACCCACCGTAAGACCAAGGTTTCCTGGGCAACGTTTATCGTCCCAGGGTTAGTCGGGCCTAAGCCGAGGACGAAAGTCGTAGGCGATGGACAACAGGTTGATATTCCTGTACCGGCTGCTTTGTTCCCACACAAGACGCAGGATGGTAGCGTGAGCGGATTTTTGGCTATATCCGTCCAAGTGCGTAGTCTCGGTTTACCGAGGTGAAACACGAATGAAACGGGCTGCAAAGCTTGGATTCACGTGAGCCAAACTGACTAGAAAATTGTGTGATTAATAGAAGTAGCCGACCGTACCGCAAACCGACTCAGGTGGTCGGGTCGAGTAGACCAAGGTGCTCGGGAGAACCCTCGTTAAGGAACTCGGCAATACAGCGACCGTAACTTCGGGATAAGGTCTGCCCTGGCGCTCTTCATAGTTGAAGAGCCTAGGAGCAATGTGCTAAAAATGCAAGAGTCCAAATTTAACGAAATACCGAAAAAAATTGAGAGAATATAATGCTTTTTAGCTAAAGTTCTAACGCCTCGTCATTTATGATGAGCGTCAGGGCCGCAGCGAAAGAGCCCATGCAACTGTTTATCAAAAACACAGGTCTGTGCTAACACGAAAGTGGATGTATACGGGCTGACGCCTGC
>JBAXMM010000033.1:0-6246 GCA_037134295.1 bacterium | reverse complement strand
AACCATAACAATAGCAAAGTATACTGTGCTTGTGACTTTCATATTAGCCATTACGGCTGGGTTACTGTTAGCCGGTTGCCTCACAATACTCTTCTTAAATACCAACAACTCGCCGTTTTTTTATCAAATAATCCGTCTATCAGTTAAATCTTTTTTGGTTTATTTATTTTTTGGCACTTTGGCATTTTCAATATCGGCTGTTTCTAAGAAAACCTCACGCTCCTCGCTGTTTGTGGTAGGGCTGTTTTTTATTAGCTACCTGACAGGGATCATATCGCAGATCCAGCCCAAATTTGAGAGCCTTAAGTACCTTTCGCCGTTTTTTATGTTCGAAACTACTAAAGCCGGCCAGGGCTTTTCCCAGCAAGACTACCTTTATATGCTAGCCTTAACCATTACTAGTACTGTGCTTGTTGCAATTGCATACTGGCGTTATACCACTAAAGATCTTAGCTTATAGTGAGCCAAAAGATACGCGATGACAAACGGGATGCGGAGCCTAGCTTTGCTATAATAAGTCTATGATCAAAAAAATCTTAATTGTTGACAACTCCATACACAAAAAGTGCGACAGGTGCAGCCAGTTTCATCGACATTTTAATCGCAAGACTAGTGTATTACACTCGGCCGATAAAGCACTGCCTAAAAATGTTGAGGCCTACAGCCATATCATTCTTACCGGCTCGGCCGATAGCGTCGATGAACTTAGCAGGGTTTATGCCAGGTTGCGCCCCTTTATTCTCAGAGTCAAAAAAGCCGGAATACCAATGCTGGGTATATGCTATGGCTTTCAGGCTATCGCGGCGGCGCTATCCGATGTCGAAAATATAGATCACTACCAACATCCTGAAATCGGCTGGACTAAAATTTATGTTACCAAGCAATCGATACTTTTTAAGGATGTTCCGAAGTCATTTTATGCTATCGAGAACCACACATCATCTGTTAGGAGACTTCCCAGCGAACTAATCCAAACTGCTGAATCTCAGCGTAAGTACATTCAGGCATTTGAGCATGAATCTAAGCCTATATACGGAGTACAGTTTCACCCAGAAGCGACGAGTTATGGCGGGCTACAGATAGTGGCTCTTAGGTTAAAGCATAGGGCTCCCCTAAGCTGGTTTACTGGAACTACCAAACCAGCCAGCTACAAACCCGAAATACCCGAAAAGATTATTTTTAACTTTTATAATTCCGCCGAACAATAAAACTAGCTAGCAGATTTTTCTTCTTCGATGAGCCTCAGTATCCGATTGAAGATCTTCCTTCCGGCGCCACCGATTTTTTCTCGCTCTGGGTGAAACTGAACGCCCCATATAGACTTGGTTTTGTGCCTAATGATCTCTGCCCCCTCATCCGAAGCTGCTACACAAACTAGATCTTTTGGTAGCTCAGTGATTATCCAGTGGTTTGACTGAAAAACCATCGACTTGTCTTGGCCACCCATTACCTTGCTGGGATGAACTGCTACAATCGGGAAAAGTCCTTTACGGAGATTCTTAAACTGCTTATGAAGACTGGCACCATATGAGTAGCCAATAATCTGACAACCAAGACAAATACCTACGATTGGTTTTTTGGATGTTTTTACTAATTTAATCTGAGCCTCATAAAGATGGGAGAATTTCTTTAATGATCGCTTTTTGCCTTCAAACAATATTCCACCGCCAGATAGCACAATTACATCATATGGTTTGGTATCGAAACCACCAACTTCATCATAATTGATGATAGTCAGATCGTGGCTTCTTAACAAATTGGCAAGCCTGTTTTTGTAATATGTATTGTTATTTACTAATAAAACTTTCATCGGCTTCATATCTGAATATTATTATGAAAGAATACCATAGATTGGCTTTATTACAAGGAGTTTATTAAGCACCTACTTTATCACGCTTACGTCTCTTGGGCACATGATCTTCTACATACTCAATAATTTTACCGGCAATATCTTGTTTTGTAACCTCTTCAATTGCAGCTAACATCGGAAAGGCATTAACTTCCATCACTAGCGGCCCTCTCTCCGCCTGTAGCAAATCAACTCCGGCAATATCGAGGTTCATGGCTTTGGCAGCTCCGAGGGACATTTGTCTTTCTGCTCGTGTCAACTTTATAGGCGTGCCCTGGCCACCTAGGTATATATTTGAACGGAACTCACCTTCTGGAGCTTGGCGCTTCATTGCTCCGACAATTTTGCCATCTACTATAAATACCCTAACGTCACTTCCGCCTGACTCTTCAATAAACTCCTGGATCAAAATGTTGACTTTCTGAGAGTAGAAAGCCTGAATAATGGCCTTGGCGGCACTTCTAGTTTCGGCTAACATCACCCCCATACCTTGACTTCCACGAGCAACTTTTACAATCAGCGGCGCTCCGCCAACCATTGCGATTAGCTCGTCACTAGAGTCGGTGCTGTTAGCTACCACTGTTTTAGGAATATCTATATCGTGCCTGGCTAAGAGCTGCATGCTACGAAGTTTGTCTCTGGTTCTGATGAATGCAAGAGAGCCTGTTGTTGAGAACACGTTCATCATTTCAAATTGTCGAATGATAGCACTGCCATAGGATTGGCTTATAATTGATATACGAGGAATTATTGCATCGATACCCTCTAGTGGCTTACCTTCGTAATAAACCTGGGGTTTGCTCTTCACGACATTACAATAACATCTTGTATAATCAATTATTTTAGCCTGATGGCCTCTTTTCAGAGCTGCTTCGAGCAGTCGATCGGCACCGTTTTTACGATTAGGTCTTGATAGTATCACTATCTTCATAGTGCCTCCTTTATTTTTACTTATGCTCTAATTTTAATTCATAAATGCAATAAAGCATAGAATATTGTTGCGCGTTGTAATTTTACAGATTAAACAGCCTAAAAGTCAACCCTATTTTTGGGCTGCTGCTTAATAAATTACTGTACAAAAACAGCTGCGAGAGCAAGAGCAAAGCTAGTGTCGGCTATCTTTTGGCTTTTCCGACAAATATATAACTAGCCATCAACCACATTAGTAGGCCAGAAATAGAAACTAGGCGCATATTATATGCTATTGCGGCCAAATTGTGTTCAGTTACTAGCTTATTAAAGCTACTATCCCCTAGTAGCGATAGGCCATAGCCAATAATTACAAACCCGAGCAACAAACCTGCGATAACTGATTTGATCTTGCTCTTGGGCCACTTAGATTCTCTGACGTTTTTGCCTAGCAGGCAGATAATTACCGATAAGGCTAGCAGAGCTATCGCTATGTTAGATTGATTTATAAAGCTGGCTTTGGCCGATACAATCTTTTCGATTGGCTCAGCAAGCTGTGATCCTGCCAGGATACCCACCAGTGTACCGATTACTAGGCGTTGAGTTTTTTCTTCGCCAATCATAAAGCAGGCTACAGCAGAGCCCATAACAGTTGCAAAGAAGATGATGTCAAAACCTATATTCATAATTGTTAAACTTATAAGCTAGTATATTACTTTATAGGCTGTTAGCCTAAATTACCAGAATTTATGTTTCTTATTGGACTTATTGAATTCTTCTAGCAGCTCTTTTTGCTTAGTATTTAGCTTGGTTGGTATCGCTATCTCAACCACCACTATATGGTCGCCATACTTATCACTATTAACTATTGGCATACCCTTGCCTGTAATCTTAAAGATCTTATTGGGTTGAGTGCCTGCTGGTATTTTAAGGGTGGCCTTCCCGCTAATTGTCTCTACGGGATAATTCACACCTAGAGCAGCATCGGCCATACCGATAGTGATTTTAGATATAATACTACTACCATCGCGCTCAAACCGGCTGTCTGGTCTAACTTGGACTCGCACATAGAGGTCTCCGCGCATTCCTTGCTTATTTATTTCGCCTTTGCCTTCTAGTTTAATAGCCTGGCCGTTGTCGATACCTGCTGGTATCTTTATTTTGACATCCTCCTGTTTGCGGCCACCAGATTTATGATCAGCAATACGCAGGCTCAGCTCTTTAGTTGCCCCCTTAATAGCATCCTCAAAGTCGATTGTTATAACAACTTCAACATCACGAGTCCGATTTTGTTGGCCTCGAAAAAACATATCAAAGATGTCGTTGATACCGCCACCTCCACCGCCTCCAAAATCGAACCTGATTTCGTTGGGGTCAAAGCCTTGACCGCCCTGGAAGCCTGCAAAAGGGTTGCCGCCGCCATAGGCTCCGCCACCAGCCTGATCGGCACCGGCCGAATGACCGAACTGGTCGTAGGCTTGGCGCTTGGACTCGTCTTTTAAAACCTCATAGGCCTCATTGGCCTCCTTAAATTTAGCCTCGTCGCCTCCGCGATCAGGGTGCAACTCAACAGCTTTTTTACGGAAAGCTTTTTTTATTTCATCTTGAGTCGCACCTTTTGAGATACCCAGTACTTCGTAGTAATCGCGTTTGTCCATGAGTTATACAATAATAGCCTTTTAGCTACTTCGTATTTTCCTTGTCATCGACGACTTCGCCTTCTTCAGCCTCTTCGCCTTTTTCATCTGTCTTTTTGCCGGTCTCTTCATCTGCTTTTTTATCGTTGTCGGCAGAGTCTTCGGGCTTTTTTTCCGCTTCTTCTTTGTACATCTGCTCGCCAACCTTCATGAGCTTGGTATTGAGATCATCTGTCAGCTTTGTGAGCTCATCGATATCTTCACTGTCTTTCTTTTCTTTAAGCGCAGCAATGGCATCAGCGACAGGCTTTTTGTCGTCATCACTAACCTTATCACCAGCATCTACGAGAGTTTTCTCAGCAGTATATATAAGTGTATCGGCATGGTTACGCGCTTCGACCATAGCTTTAGTTTTCTTATCATCTTCGGCATGGGCCTCGGCATCTTCTTGCATCTTTTTGATTTCATCATCAGACAAGCTTCCGCCGCCAGTGATAGTAATTTTTTGTTCTTTGTTGGTGGCCTTATCTTTGGCACTAACATTTACAATTCCATTGGCGTCGATGTTAAAACTGACTTCAATTTGCGGAACTCCGCGAGGCGATGGCGGGATGCCGTCCAAAACAAATCTACCAAGCGATTTATTGTCGTTGGCCATCTCGCGATCCCCCTGCAAAACATTGATCTCTACACTAGTCTGGTTGTCTGCAGCAGTGCTAAAGACCTGGCTCTTGCTGGTAGGCACGGTGGTATTGCGCTCAATAAGCTTGGTGCTAACTCCACCTAGTGTTTCGATACCAAGGCTAAGCGGCGTGACATCTAACAGCAGAACATCTTTAACGTCACCACCCAACACTCCACCCTGAATGGCTGCTCCGGTTGCAACTACTTCATCGGGGTTAACGCCCTGAAGTGGCTTTTTGCCAAAAAATTCTTCGACTTTCTTTTGTACTAAGGGCATTCGAGTCATTCCGCCTACTAAAATTATCTCGTTGACATCTTCTTTTTTGATTCCAGCATCCTTAAGGGCAGATTCGCAAGGCTTTAGCGTTTTTTCAACTAGCTCCATTACGAGCTTCTCAAAGTCAGCTCGGCTAAGAGTCATATCTAGATGTTTTGGACCTTCTGCATCGGCTGTAATGAAAGGTATATTGACGCTAGTTTGGTTGGTAGAAGAAAGTTCAATTTTAGCTTTTTCAGCAGCCTCTTTGAGTCTTTGCATGGCGGCCTTGTCGGCCTTAAGATCAATACCTTGGTCCTTCTTAAACTCAGCAATAAGATGATTTATGAGTAGCAAATCAAAATCATCGCCACCAAGATGAGTATCACCATTGGTGCTTTTGACCTCAAAAACGCCATCGCCCAATTCCAGTACTGAGACATCGAATGTACCACCACCAAGGTCGTAAACTATAACCTTTTCTTCTTTTTTCTTGTCTAGGCCGTACGCCAAAGCAGCTGCAGTCGGCTCATTGATGATTCGTTTAACTTCAAGACCGGCAATCTTGCCTGCATCTTTAGTGGCTTGCCGTTGAGCATCATTAAAATATGCCGGAACAGTAATAACTGCTTCCGTTACAGGCTGCCCAAGAAACTTCTCGGCGTCTGCTTTGAGCTTAGAAAGTATCATTGCAGACACTTCTTCTGGAGTATAGTCCTTATCACCGATCTTAACTTTGACATGACCATCGGCTTTGAGTATCTGATACGGCATTAGGTCGATATCGCGTTTAACCTCTTCGTCGTCGATAGTACGACCAACTAGTCTTTTGACACTAAAAATGGTGTTGTCGGGGTTAATAACAGCTTGGCGCTTGGCTGTTTGGCCCACTAATCGCTCGCCGTTTTTAT
>JBAXMM010000032.1:0-6419 GCA_037134295.1 bacterium | reverse complement strand
TCTGGCCGCACCCTAATGAAGGCATCCGGGTGGTGAGTTTTGGGCTGGCTGGCGGTATGGCTCAGGTGGCGTCGGTAGCCAATGTCGTCGAGCTTATCTAATAGCTTAATGCCCGAGCCATGAATTCGGATTGAAGTCTTGGGCCAGATGTAGTTAGGTAGTTGAGCCTGCAGGTAGGGGTCATTTTTTAAAATACCGTACCAAACGTCAGCTCCATAGACGGGGATGCCAGTAACCATTCGGGGTGCTAAATCAGGATTATTAACCTTCATCATATCTTTTTCGAGTTTTACACCCTTGGTTGTTATGAACATCCCAAGGCTGAAGCGGCCGGCCGATACCTGCTGGTCTTCGAGTTGCTTGATAAGCCTCAAAAAATACATCAAAAAGCCTTTGGTCAAAAAAATTCGGTTCGGTGATGTAACTATAAAAAGATCAATATCGCTATCTTTATGGACATTACCATAAGCCACGCTATTGATGACGACAATCGACTTAACCGCTGGCAAAAGTCTCATTAGCAGACTCCAGCGCTGGGCTTTTTTGATTAATGCGGCCCTTCGGGCTCGTGGTGTTTTTTGGCTAGTATATTTATAGCCCTTAAGACCAAACAAATTATCAATACACTGCACCTTGCCTTGGCGAATTAAGCTACGCAGCTGTTTTTTTACCACCAAATGCCCCGTTCTGATTGGCAGATAAGAATAGAGTGTATCGAAATCGATTCGAATATTCATCACGGCAAAATACGCCAGCAGGTCTATTATGGATCTACTAACCTCTTTTTCTTTGAGTTGGGCCCGGGCAATACTCATATCATAAGATTATATATCAAAAAATTAGAGACCTTCATAGAATACATTAAAGTATTCTTCTGAAAGTCTCTTAGGTGTTGTGGTGTGGCGTGCCGGGCCCGTCTTGGTTAGTTGCATCTCGATAGGTATCTATCGGTTGCACTGCCTCCTGGCGGAGAGGACGCCCCAAGAGGAGCCCGGCACAAATTCGGTGACTATGGTACGTCGTTGGACCTTAGTTACCGATAAAAATGACGTCCAGCAATTTTTTGATTTCAGCAACTGCTTGCAGGTGATATTAGCAAATAGTCGGATTTCGATTGCTGGCCGTCAAGCCTAGGTCTAAAGAAAAAAAGACCAATGATTGTTGCTTTTGGAGCTTATAAAAGCCTCAAACCGTATCTAATATTATTACTGAGACTATTGAGAGTCAATAGATTTTTGGATAATTTTTGAAATTACTTCAAGATTTTGCTTGAGGATCTCTGGATTTTTGGCTTCGACATTAAGACGCAGCAGCGGTTCGGTGTTGCTGGGCCGGAGGTTAAACCACCAGTCTGGGTAGCTAATAGTAGTGCCGTCTAGGCTGTCGATCTTGCCATCATGATATTTCTCGCTGACTAAAGTAATAGTTTTGGCTTTATCGGAAACGTCGAAGTTGATTTCGCCCGAATCAACATACTTTTGCCTCAATGGCTTGCACAGCTCCGATAGTTTTTTGCCGGACTGAGAAATAATGTCTAGGACACACAATGCAGCAATTACGCCGCTATCGGCATTATAGTTGTCCTGGAAGTAAAAATGGCCCGAATGCTCGCAGGCAAAGACGGCGCCGGATCGGCGCATATCTGCCTTAATAAAGCTATGGCCAACCTTGGTCCGAATAGACTTGCCACCAGCAGCAGCAATTGTCTCTGGTACCATTCTGGAGGTAATGGCATTGTACAAAATAGTCGCGCCAGGACTGAGCTTCAAAAAGTGTTCACTTAGTAGTGCACCCAAAACACTACCACTCACTACTTCTCCGTTTTCATCGACCATAAATGCTCTATCGCCATCGCCGTCAAAGGCAATGCCACAATCTAGCTGATTAGCCTTGACTAGCTCAATCAAATCTTTGAGGTTCTCAAAAACAAGCGGATTGGCGGGGTGATTCGGAAAAGTTCCGTCCAGCTCCAGATACAATCCGCTAATTTTTAGTTTAGTGAGCTTTTCGAGCTCTGGCACTATGATTCCCCCCATACCATTACCAGCATCAATGCCGACCTTGAGAGCAGTCAAGTTTGGAGCAAATGTCAGCGCATGCTTAACCCAGCCCTCGAGGATATCAATCGATCTTACCGACCCATTAGCCATTGAGGGCTTATAGGCATCACCAACTATGGTTTGCTTGATTACATTTAGGCCGGTATCTTCACCAATTGGAGCAACCCCCATGGCTGTTAGTTTTATTCCATTATACTCGCCAGGATTGTGGCTAGCCGTAACCATCGCACCACCAGCAAAATCATACTGCCCTACGGCATAGTACATCATGTCTGAGGTAATTTGACCAAGATCAACAACGTCCCTACCCTGCTCTGTAAGCCCTGCTGTTAATGCAGTAGCTAGCTCGCTGGAGTCTGGCCTCATATCGCGCCCTACCGCGATCTCTCCGGTAGGCAAGAAGTCTGCCAGGGCCCGTCCGACAGCTCTTGCGACATCTGGAGTCAGCTCAGAGGGAACTTTGCCACGTATATCATAGGCTTTGAATATCGATTCGTTAAATTTCATAATTCAAATTATAGCAAGATTAATAAAATAAATTCTTTTTAATTGTAATTTCTTTTTTGACGGCAAGTCTTTCGCCAAATTTTTGCCACTGCCGGTACTTCGTTGGGCTAATTGGCCAATCGTAAACGCCGACATACTCTGTAACCTCAGAGTTAAAGCCAGTTTTAAACTGCACTAGTCCATTAAGAGGGTGATTTTTGTCGTCTAGGCTCTTTTTAGGTGGTGCTCCCCCCAGGTCGTACTCGGCAACCCCTCGTGCCTTGAGCCACCTCATAATCTCCCACTGCATAGTATAAGGTGCCATCAAATTTTTATGCTCTCGGCTCGAGCCGCCGTCTTTGTAGAGTGCTTTTTTGCCCTGCAGAGTAACAAAAGCGCCGCTCAGAACTTCGTTTTCGAGGTAAGCAAAAAATAGTTGCCCCTGCCCCGCTTTGGTGTGATATTCCCAAAAAGAGCGAGCATAGGCCTGCGAGCGCATGAAAAAGCCATTGCGCGACTGGGTTTGCAATAGCAATTCGTACATTATTTTGATATTTTCTGGAGTCAGATCCACCGGCCTAACTACTACTCCCTTTCGTGCTGAGAGCCTGATGTTATAACGAGTTTTTTGCTTAAACCCAGACATTATTTCATCTTCCGAAGCAGACAAATCAACAATAATAGTAGATTTGTTGAGCTGCAGGTCAAATAAAGCCTTTTTTAGGCCGAGCGCTTGCAATTGCTTGCTATGCGTATCTGTAAGTAATATATTGGGCTCAAACTTAACCAAAAAAGCCGACTTTAGCTCCGGCTCGATGGCTGTCATAACATCTTTGATTTGGCTAATAGTGACCACTGACGGGCCCCTGGGGGCGTACCATATTTCTCCAAAATATGGCAGCTTGCGCACCAAAAACATTACGGCAATCCTGGTTCCTGGGCTTTCGAAGACATAATACCTTGAACTCCAGCCAAAACTACTCTTTAGGTTGGCATAGGCACTGCCCTGCATTGTCTCGTCTGGCCACGGATTGGCCGATACAAGCGTGCTCCAATTTTTGATTTCTTCTGGCGTGGCTTTACGCGCGGTCATTTTTTGTTGAACCTCTTGGCAAGTCGATAAAAACTATACTTGGGCTTGTTTATAGGCAAGTCCCAGGTGCCCGAACCTTCAATAATTTCCCCGCCAAATCGAGATTTGAAGCGAGTGTGCCCGATCCATGGGTGGCTGTCCCAGTCGAGAGGCACGACCCCGCCGTAATCAAAGCGCTTCAGGCCAGTAGTCTTGGCGTTTTCGATAAGCCACCACAATAGTACGGTAGCACCTCTGGTGGTACGGTTCAGTTCGTCATCGGTAGCGGCATAGGCGTAGTAGCGAGTTTTGCCCCAATCAATGCACAATGCACTGGCGATATACTGGTCTTTGGTACGAGCGAAGTATAGTTTGCAGGCTCCCGTTGGTATCAAAGCCGATAGCAAATATTCGTAGTAGCTGTCTGGGTGATTACGAATGCCCTGTCGCTGAGCAGTAATAGCCTGCATTTTCAAAAAAATCTTTAAATCGGCGGGGTTTTCGCTTATCTCAAATTCTATGCCGCGCTTTTTGGCGCTATTGATATAGCTGCGTGCGCTCTGCGATACGCCCATCCAGAGTTCGTCACGGCTTTTGTCGATGTCTAGCACCATTCGGTACTTGGGCTGCATGTCTGGTCTTGGCACTAGACCCATAGCCTTAAGTTTGCTAGAGCTAAAATTTTTGATTATATCTATTCGCACAAATACCACACCAGCTGCTTCGGCGTGATGTTTAATAGAAGCTAGGGATTTTTTTAGAGCCGCCTCGTCACGAGCAGTGGGGCCATAGGCAACGTACAGATAGCTAATTTTAAGTGCACTTTTCCTGATTGCACCCATCCAGAGCCAGCCATCGCCTTGGTCCTGAAACACTTCCCGCCCCTGTGCCTGCTGAAATTTAAGCCATAATGAGGACTGGTACAGGTGGCCGTCGAGCTGGCTTAGACTCTGGTCCCAATTTTGTTGGCTGGTTTTTTTCATAGTCTTTATTATAACAAGCATATTTGCCTATGTCTTGGCGTGTTATACAATGACAGCTATGAATATACTTGCAATCGAATCTAGTTGTGACGAAACCGCGGCGGCGGTAGTCCGCGATGGCCACAGAGTACTATCTAATATCATTGCATCCCAAGTCGAGATCCACGCTCGTTATGGTGGCGTCGTGCCAGAAGTAGCAGCCCGATCGCATATTGAGGTAATTATTGCTGTTATCGAAAAGTCGCTATCTGACTCCGAGCTGAGCTGGGACGATATCGATGCTATCGCTGTCACCAAAGGGCCGGGCCTGATTGGATCGCTCCTAATAGGTGTAATGACAGCAAAGACGCTGGCCCTGGTGAAGCAAAAACCACTAATAGGGGTCAATCATATTTGGGCGCACGCCTTTGCCAGCTTTCTGGACGCCACTAAGCCGAAGTTCCCGATGCTAGCCCTAACGGTATCTGGTGGGCACAGCGCACTCTCGCTATACCACCAAGACCTTTCGCGCGAAGTGGTCGGTGAGACCCTCGACGACGCCGCTGGCGAGGCTTTCGATAAAGTGGCTAAATTGCTTGGGCTTAGTTATCCGGGCGGGCCAGCAATCTCTAAAGCAGCTCTAGAGGGCAATCCTGACGCCTATAAGTTTCCGATAGCCAATTTGGGCAAGGCTAGCTTTGACTTTAGCTTTTCGGGCCTCAAGACAGCTGTCTTAAGACAGGTACAACAGATTACTGGCGTCAATCCTGGCGCGCTCGATAGCGTCAAGAGCTACCAGCTAGATCCGCAGATAGTCGCCGACCTGGCAGCTTCGTTTCAGAAGGCGGCAATTGATGCGCTGATCAAACAAACCCACAAGGCCTATTTGCAATACCAGCCCAAAGCCTTAGTGGTGGGTGGTGGTGTTGCCGCCAATACTTACTTGCGTGAAAAACTTCTCGAAATAATCCCTGAGGCAATTTTTGTGCCGCCAATACTTTGCACCGACAACGCCGCCATGATTGGCGCACTAGCCTACCAAAAATACCAAAAGGGCCAAATTACTGACCCTTTTGAACTCACAGCCGATTCGAGCTTAGAAGCTATTTAAGAGATTCGAGCTGAGCTATAAACTTATCGTAATCGGCAAGTTTTTCATTGGCAGCCTTGATGCCGTCACCAATTGCAGCCATATCTTCATTGTAATCATCAGTATATTTTTTCTTGTCTTTTTCCATAGCTTCAATGCTGGCTTGAATTTTGCCTCTTTCTTCATTGAGCGTATCAACTCTTTTGAGTAGGTCATTTCTGACTTCTTCAATAGTAGTGTCTCCGGAGGCTGGTGCTGTGTCTTTGTTTTCCACTTTCGGCTTGTCGGCTTTAGTGCGACGTCTTACCAGTGTATTTATTCCGAGATGCGGATTATACTCATACTCTAGATCTTCAGCAGATTTGTCAGTGGCATCTGAGCTGCTAGTATCGGCTTCGGCATTTTCTGTGCCGTCATCGCTGCTGCTTTCGCTATTCTCAGTATTGTCGGCATTGTCAACATCACCGCTATCACTATTTTCGACCATGTCGTCGTTGCTCTCGTTGTCGCCACTAGCTTCAATTACGTCAGGACTTATTGTACCGGTGTTGATGACACCACTGTCTTCTTCTTTGACCATCGGTGCAATCAGTGGGGTAGCCTCTGGAACACTAACGATTTTATTGCCACCAATTGACTGATCGATAGGATCAGGTAATGTGTCGCCAGAGCCAGCTGCTTTGCCGTCCATGACATTAACGTCGACTGGCTCAATCTTGTGAGGCGTGTCTGTGGGAGGGGTTTTGGGT
>JBAXMM010000031.1:0-6462 GCA_037134295.1 bacterium | reverse complement strand
GCAGTGCCATTGGTCGGCATCGAGCCTATGGTTAAGCCAGCAGCCCAGCATACAAAGTCTGGTGTAATTGCCGTTTGTGCCACGCCAGCTACACTGGCTAGCGCACGGTACAAACAATTGAAGGAAGAGTTCGCAGCAGATATTAAGGTTTTAGAGCCAGACTGTAGCGATTGGTCAGAAATGATTGAAAATAATCAGATTAATTACCACAGAGTAGCAGAACGCATTGAGTCGGTTTGTCAAAATGGCGCAGATACTATTGTACTTGGGTGCACTCATTACCACTGGATAGAGGAAACCATTAAGCATATTGCTGGTGATCGCGCCAAAGTTATTCAGCCAGAGGCCGCAATTGTAGCACAGTTAAAAAAAGTGATTACGCAAATGCACGAACAAACTGGCCCGGGAAGTTCTTTTGAGCCTAAACATAGCCTATAATAAACACTAGCACCTTCAAAATAGTTGGGAGACTAACATGGCCGCTTCGACCAGAGCGGCCCAGAGCCGCTTGCTACTGTCCGACAAAATACCAAGAGCTCCAGATGAAAAAATCAATAAAAAAACCTCCATACCTTTTATCCTGCTGCACCTGTTGCCATTACTGGCTGTATACACGGGTGTTACATGGAAAGCAGTCGTACTAGGGGCCGTGCTTTATTGGGGCAGAATGTTCTTTATTACTGCCGGCTATCATCGGTATTTTGCTCATAAATCGTATAAGCTTAACCGTTTTTGGCAATTCGTGATGGCATTTGGAGGCACAACAGCTGCTCAAAAAGGTCCACTTTGGTGGGCCGCACATCACCGAAACCACCACCAATACAGTGACGCTGCAGAGGATGTCCACTCACCCCGCAAAGGCTTTTGGTGGAGTCATGTCGGCTGGATTTTGTGTGATAAGTACAACAACACAAGGTTTGAGCGTATCAACGACTTTGCAGTGTACCCAGAGCTAAAGTTTATAGATAAACACAATTGGATCGGCCCCTGGTCATTGGGAGTGGTATCGCTACTCTTAGCTGGCTGGCCTGGCCTGTTGATTGGATTCTTTGGCTCGACAGTGCTGCTATGGCACTCCACATTCTTGGTCAATTCACTTGCCCATGTATGGGGAACACGCCGCTACAACACGCCCGATACCAGTCGCAACAACCTGTTTATCGCCATCTTTACGATGGGAGAAGGATGGCATAACAACCATCATCACTTTGCCGCATCGGCAAGGCAGGGGTTTTACTGGTGGGAGTGGGATCCAACCTTTTACATTCTCAAGCTCGGTCAGTTGCTTGGGATAGTAAAAAAGGTCCGTAAAGTACCACTCGAAAAGCGAGACACCAGCAACTATTAAAAGCACTTAATGGCCCTAGTAATAACTAGGGCCATTTTTTACTTGATGATTTTTTTTGAGTAGTATAGAATATATCACATCCTTTCTCGAGTCCAACAAGGGGGAAATAATGAGTATTTCATCGGGTGATGTGTTCTCTATCGGATGGGTTAGTTCCTACGAAACAGCACTCAACTACGAGTGCCAAATATATATAGAATGCTACGGCAATGTCATCCATCAGGAGAGCTACCCAATAGTGGCATTAATGAGCAACCTTAAATCTCGTATCCACATGTTTATATCCAAGGGCAATGCTTTTTTAAGCGAAGGCAAGTGGCAACAGATTGTGATCGCCGGCGAAGACGAGATGCATGATTTTGTATTAAGCATCATGACTGGTTTAGTGCGCATGAACCACCAGCAAGCCGAACAGGTAGTATTCGCCGTATCTGAATCGCTTGAAGAGGGGTGCTATAATTTTTCATCTGACCCTCGGATGAATTAATTTTCTTTAAAGCTTTATTTAGTGGCTCAGCTGTAAATGCTGGGCTATTTTTTTTATGTTAAAATAACAGCTATGGACCAAAAAATAGATCGTCCGCTTGAGCTTGTTTTGGTGCGCCATGCCGAATCGACTCGTAATAAAGTAAAAAAAGATGAAAGCTTTTTTGCTGACGAGTTTGCACGCAATAAGGTTCGTGGTATAGCCGACGAAGAAGTTCCGCTGACTGAAGCAGGTAAAGCCCAGGCCAGGATCACCGGCCACATCCTTAAGCAGAGCTTTGGCAGCTTCGATTATGTTTACCATTCTGGTTACCAGAGAACCATCCAGACTGTTGATGAGATATTAAAAAATTATACTAGCCTAGAAATTGAGCGAATGAAAATTCGAACCAGCACATTTATACGCGAGCGAGACGCTGGCTATGCCTATGATATGACCGAAGAAGAGGCCAAACTCAACTTCCCCTGGATGGAGGAATACTGGAAAACATTTGGAGGCTATTTTGCTGTTCCACCCGGTGGCGAGAGCTTAGCCCAAGTAACTCAAAGAGTTTATTTGTTTTTGGACACTATATTTAGGGATCGAGCTGGCCAAAAGGTGCTGGTGGTTACACATGCTGGTGCAATCCGCAGCTTTAGGTTTATTTTAGAACAATGGAATTACGAGCAGGCCCTAAAATTTACAACTCAACAAAAGCCGCTGAATTGCGGCGTTACAATTTATGAATACGACAAGCACCAGCACCACTTAAAACTCAAGGCTTACAACACTACTTACTATTAGAAGTGCCTTTATTTTTTTGAATTATTTTTTTTGTTAGATTTAGATTGGAGCCTACCCAAGGCCATCTGTTTTCCGGTCTCATAGTGGACTTTGGCTTTTTGCAGTAAATGGTGAGCCCAAACGTACTCGGTAGCTAAAACAGTCAGGCCAATAATAATTGTTAGCAGCCCCGGCCCAGGCGTAACTAGCATAATCATCCCGCCCAGAATGATTACTAATCCCAGTAGGGTCACTAACGCGCGTCTAGTATGTCGTTTGATTACTTCCATATACTCTAAAAACCATTGTACATAAAAAACCCCTCCTGCGATATACGCAGAAGGGGATATGGGGTCTGGTCTGGTCTGGTCTGGTCTGGTGTTAGGCCGGGCGGTTCCCAGAACTGCTGAGCTGAAATAGAGCCTGCGAGAGTTCGCCCGCTTCTTGTCCTTGCTTGGCCAAGATCATCAATTTTTTGATATGACGGGGCTCAATTGCACCAATCTCTAGCTTATGGCGGGCCGACTTTAAAAACTGGTGGTGCTGGCTCGAGCTATTTTTGAGTTCGAGACTGGCTTCCAGAATGTCGGCCTTGGCTAGGGCAACCTCTTTTTTGAGTTTATCGTGTTCGATATTCTCAATGACGCGATTGATACTTGTATGGTACCAAAATTTCCATAACGGCTTGCTTTTCAAACTTGCTCCTTATATAGGTACTTTCCGATGGACAGACCAAGTATCTTAACAGATATAGCTATGGCAGTCAAGCTTATAATTAGCCAACAACAGGGATATGATTGTATAATTAGATTTATGAAAGTGGGTATAACTCTTACATCTTCTTTATCTGTTGGGCAGGAATATATTGATTTGACTAGAGAAGTTGCCGAGCGGCTTGCTGGTGAAAAAATGGGTATTGTTTATGGTGGAACAGACTATGGGATGATGTCTGAACTTGCCAAAGCCTATAAAGACGCTGGTGGCAATGATTTGACCGGCGTGATTGCAGAAGATTTGATGGCAGTTACTAAAGGTTATGTAGCATTTGGTAGACTTGATAAAACATACCTAGAAGAAACTATGGATGACCGCAAACATCGTATAGTTTTTGAATTAGACGCATTTATTATATTGCCCGGTGGCTACGGAACATTTGAAGAAATTGGCGAAATTATCGGTGGTAAAGTAAATAAACTATACGACAAACCGATTGCTATTTTTAACTATGATGGTTTTTACGATACACTCATAAAATTCCTAGATGAGATGCAACAGAAAGACTTCTCAAAAGTGCCTTTAAGTGATTTCGTGTTTATTGGCAGTGATTTGAACGATATCTTAAATTACTTTAAGAATTATCATACAAAAGAACTGGCCGACAAATTTGTATGAGTAAAAAGTCAAATATAAGTCTATTGGGTGTAAAACAGGGCAAATTTGCCGAATTTTGCGGTTGGTATGGAATGCTTGCCTTGATTGTTGCTTATTTTCTCGTCAGTTTTGGGTGGCTAGATGGTCAAGGTATGACGTTTCAGCTCATCAACTTGACTGGCGGTGTCGGTTTGTTGATAGTCGCAGCATCAAAGGGTGTTACCCAATCAGTAATACTTAACTTTTTCTGGGCAATAATTGGTTTCGTGGCTATCGTAAGGTTGTTCTTTTAGGAAATCGTTTAATGTCGCAGTGCGACTTCTTTTTTTAGCATATCGCGTTTGATATTCTCGATCACCCGATCGGTACTTGCATGGTACCAAAATTTCCATAGCGGCTTGTTTTTTAACCTTGCTCCTTGATAGGTGCTACAGAGGACAGAGGACAGGCAACAGAAATAAATAAACTTTATTAAATACCACTTTTGATATCCCTATTCCTTTACCGACATCGAGCTCCAAGAAAGCAACAGACTAGTTTGCTAATCTCTATCCATAATTGTTTAAAGCCCTGACGCATTAGCATTCAGGGCAAGTTTATTATGGATCAGATTGCCTGGTAGTCTGGGGCGCTTATTGGGGCGAAGCACAGTCGGTTGGTTTTATATTACTTTTGCCATCAAAAGTGATGGTTCATGAGATTATAATTAATGAGATTAATTTAAAATAATTATTATTGATGACTAACTGGCAAGGCAGAGGACAGAGGACAGGCAACCACAAAGATATTATTAGTCGCTCATAACCTGTATTATGTATTTAATGCCTAAAAACTTTAGCTTAAACTTTCCATATTATAATCTCGTATTTGTGCTCTTTGCACTATTGGGTTGTTTAGTGCCGGCTATTGCTGGCCAGCCCAACCTAGCGCAAGTTGGTGTTGTGGTGGTTTCGGTTATTGCAATCATCCCGAGTACTCGAGATATGATAAAAACCTTACGCTCAGGTCAGGTCGGAATCGATGTTATTGCTCTTGCTGCCATAATATCCTCTCTGTTGCTAGGTCAATATCTCGCCGCCGCCGTGATAGTCATTATGTTGACAGGTGGCGAGGCACTCGAGGCTTTCGCAAAGAATCGCGCACGACACGAGCTTGATAGTCTTCTAAAACGCAAGCCCACTACCGCCCACCTGATTACAAGCTCTGGCATAAATGATGTTGCAGTATCAAAAGTTCGGGTAGGGGATGCTATTTTGCTAAAACCTGGCGATATGATCCCAGTCGACGGCAAGATATACAAGGGTTTTACATCAGTTGATGAGTCAGCTATTACCGGAGAGAGCCTACCAGAAAATAAAAAATCGGGTGATGCCGTATTGGCTGGCTCGATCAACCTCGATGGTGTGGTCGAAATTAAAGCTACACACATCAGTAAAGATAGTCAGTATGAGCAGATAATTAGGCTAGTTAGTGAGGCTTCTACCAAAAAGTCACCTTTGGTGCGGCTAGCCGATGCCTATAGTCTGCCCTTTACGGTAATCACCTTTTTTATGGCCGGCCTAGCTTGGGCAATTAGTGGCGACCCTGTCCGAGCATTGTCGGTGCTAGTAGTGGCTACACCTTGCCCTTTATTAATAGCTACACCAGTAGCGATCGTATCTGGTATGAGTAGAGCTGCAAGCAGGGGTGTGATTATAAAAAGTGGCGGTGTACTAGAGCAGCTGAGTCGTCTGAAAACAGTTGCTTTTGATAAAACTGGCACTGTGACCCAAGGCAAGCCAACTGTGCAAGATATCGAGCCTTGTGAGATAACTAAAGATGAGCTACTAAAAATAGTCGCCAGTGTTGAGAGCCTTTCGACACACTCTCTAGCTCAGATAGTGGTCACCACTGCTAAACAACGCAAAATAGTACTATATAAAGTCACACGATCTAAGGAAGTCCCGGGCAAAGGAATATCGGCAGTCATTAAGGGCCAAAAAGTTTTGGTCGGCAGCTTTGAGTTCCTGAAATCTAGCGGGGTGGATACCAGTAACCCTGTCTGTGTCGGCCACAGTGGACATCAAAATACGGCATTATTTGTAGCTCGTGATGATAAATATATTGGCTCTATTACCTTTGTCGATCCGCTTCGGGTCGAGGCTCTGGCTACTATTGAAAGTCTTAAGAAAATGGGCGTAGACAGATTTATCATGCTAACAGGAGACCGAAAGCAAGTTGGAGAGCGCATAGCTGGCCAGCTTGGTATAGAGGATGTCCATAGTCAGTTGCTGCCTGATCAGAAAGTCCAATTGCTACTAGATGAAAAGAAAAGCCACAGCCCAGTTGCTATGGTTGGAGACGGTATCAACGACGCACCTGTCCTGGCAGCTTCAGATGTTGGCATCGCGCTGGGAGCCAAGGGTTCGACTGCAGCCTCAGAAGCAGCCGACGCAGTCATTATGCAGGACGACCTCGGCCGCCTAGCCGAGCTGGTAGCAATATCAAAAAGGTC
>JBAXMM010000030.1:0-6495 GCA_037134295.1 bacterium | reverse complement strand
CTGTTGCTTTCTTGGTGCTCGATGTCGGTGAAGGACGGCAAAAGTAATAGCCAATGAGATTATTTTAAAAACAATTGCATCATGTAATTATTGCTGCAGATGCAGGCTGGGCACTTATTAGGGCGAGCTAGAAGTCGGTTGGTTTTATACTTTTGCCATCAAAAGTAATAGCTAATGAGATAATTAATGCTATTGGTTCGCATTAATCAAAGGGTATTTATTAGCGGCCAAATCGCTTATAATATAGCTATATGAAATTACACAAAAAGTCAGGATCTAAAAATCCTGATAGCGATAAAGCTACCTTAAATACAAATAAACCAAAAAACAAAAACCCAAAAAAACATTGGGTCTTGAGGGTGACATTGGTGCTACTAGCTCTATTGGTGCTGGCAGGTGGAGCTTTTGCTGCCAAAACAATCATTACCATCAATAAGGTTATTAAGCACCAAGGAGGCATCAGCGCCGACGGGCTGAAGGGTGAATTGGACTTGGGCAAACTCAAGGGCGAAGGCGAGGGACGCGTCAATATCTTGTTGCTAGGCGTCGGAGATGCTGGCCACGCTGGCGAAGATCTGACAGATACAATACTAGTAGCCAGCATAGACCCAAAGACCAACGATGTTGTAATGATCAGCATACCACGCGATCTGTACGTCAAGATACCGGGCTATTGGTGGAGCAAAATTAATGCCGCCAACGCTTTTGCCGAACAAGACAAGAAAGGCTCTGGCGCCGAAGTTATCAAAAAAACTGTCAGCGATGTACTCGATATACCTATCCACTATTTTGTAAGAGTCGATTTTACTGGCCTCAAAAAGTCGGTCGATTCGCTCGGTGGGGTTGATATCAATAACCCTGCCGCACTTAGCGACCCAGAATACCCCTGCGACAAAAACGAAAGCTACTCCTGTGGGTTCAACCTCAAGGCTGGCGATTACCATATGGATGGAGCCTTGGCACTAAAGTTTGCTCGTTGCCGCAAGGGCAATTGCGGCGACGACTACGGCCGTGCCAAAAGGCAACAGGCGGTATTGGTAGCGATGCGCGACCAAGCGCTGAAGCTAGGTAATATCCTGAACCCCGCTAAGGTTAATGACCTGCTTAGTATTGTTGGCGATCATCTGACGACAGATATCAGCCTTGAGGAGATGCAGCGAATGATTACGATTGGTCGAAAAATAAACTCCAACACGGTTATCAATAAGGTGCTAGAAAACGAAGAAGTAGGCCTGGTAAAAAATAGCAACATCGGCGAAGCCAGCGTTGTTATTCCAACTGCAGGGGTGGGCAACTATAAGGCGATACAGGCTTATGTGAAGAGCCTTTTGATTGATGGCTACATCAAGAGTGAGGCTGCTAAGGTCGAGATATCCGGTGCTGGAGCAAGGCCAGGCAAGGTCTACGCACTGGCTATCTTATTGAAATCATTGGGCTATAATGTTATAAAGACTGCAGTGAATACTGAGCCTGGTGACGCTAAAACCAAGATAATCGATTTTGCCAACGGCAACAAACCTTACACCGCTAAGTATCTCGAAAACAGGCTAAAGGTAGCAGTCGAGAAGCAAGAAGTTAGCTCAGGATCTCAGGCCGATATTAAAATTATTCTAGGAGCAGATTATGAATTTAAAAACGGCCTTTAAAAGAGCCAATCTATTTAGTCAGGGGCAACGTCTAATCGTGATGGTTAGTATTATAATGTCGCTTTTTGCGATTGGTATTTTGTATTACACACCACTGCCGCTAATGATGATCCCAGCCGCTCTAGGCCTAAATTACCTACTCTTTAGACGACTAATTGTTACAAAGAAAATCAAAACAATCATCACCAAATCTTTGCGACCAACTATCTGGATCGGCATCAGCCTATTCTATTTTTATAGCGTTTATGTGATTGGCAAAATGCCGATCATAGTGTTTATTATCTGCGTCGCCACCTCATCGCTAATTTATGGAGTAATTAGTTATTTCGAAACACAATCTCAGCCAAACCTGCTTATCGATAATATCTTGACAATACTTTTTATACTCTTTAGTACCTCGCTAGCCAGCCTAATGGTAGCGTACTGGCATTGGCCAGCAGCTCTGGTAATGGTACTTTTGTGGGTCACAAACTTCTTGGTGGCTTTGTGGTGGCTTTTGGACTTTACCAATAACCCACAAATACTGGCAGCCCTGTGGGGCTTTGTGACACTCGAGATGTTTTGGCTGGCGTCGCGCTGGACGGTTTTGTATCAAATACCAAATGTGCCATTTGTTTTATCGCAGTACAGCATGATAGTAACTGCACTAGCCTATGGATGGGGAGGAATATACTACCACTACAAACAACGTACGCTCAAAAAGACTATCATCATCGAATACCTAGCAGTTACGATTGTGGTATTTTTGGTGCTAATAGTTATGAACCGCTGGACAGGCACAGGTTAGGCCCGAATCTGCCAAGCACCGAATATTTTTTATAGGAAAGTAGCTGCTGGTAGGCTACTTTTTTTTGAAGCCGAGTATTAGATAGCCTTCAGAAAACGGAACAAGGCCAGCTTGTTTGGCGAGAAGTTTTAATTGGTCGTGTTGCCAGGGGTCCGATTCGTGCAGCACAATCGAGTTGGCTGTGGTGTGTGTTGATAAATCAGCATAAAAGCGACGGTAGAGATCTAGGCCATCGCCTTCGCCACCAAAGAGAGCCACAGCGGGCTCTTTTTGAACCTCAGGCTTCATGTTCGGCAAATAGCTTTTTGATACATAAGGTAGGTTTGTGACGATTGTATCAAATTGCCCTTCAACGCCATCCCAGACATCAGCTTTAATGAATTTTATATTATTACTCGCACCAAGTATTGAGCTGGCATTGCGCTTAGCGACCCGCATGGCTTCGTCAGACACTTCGGTGGCTGTAATAAAGAGGTCAGGGCGATTCTTGGCAATGGCAATCGCAATAGCACCGCTACCGGTACCCAGGTCTATTAGCTTTGAGCCGGGCTTGGCAAGCTCAATCGCTTGCTCAACAATTAGCTCCGTCTCGACTCTTGGCGACAAAACCCTGCTATCGACAAAAAAATCGATGCCATAAAATTCAAGCTGGTTGGTAATGTAGCAAACTGGTTCGCGGTCGAGCCTTCGCACTATGGCGAGCTCGTACTTCTTGGCCTGACTGTCGGTAAGTTCGTCTTGGTTGTGGGCTATTAGCCATTCTCTGGTTTGATCTAGACAATGGGCTAGCAGTATCTCGCTATCGAGGCGAGCACTACTAATACCAATACCGGCAAGCCTCCGCTCGGCTGCTACTAGCGACTGATGGACTGTCATGTCTGCTCTGATAGTATTTTATCGACTGAGGCGTCCTTGAGAGCCTTCAGGATCTCTTCGATGCCACCATCCATAACTTTGTTGAGGTTATGAGTTGTGTAGCCTATACGGTGGTCAGTGACGCGGTCTTGCGGAAAATTATAAGTGCGGATTTTTTCGCTTCTATCACCAGTGCCTATTTGACCGCGGCGTTCGTCGCCGAGTTTTTGGGCGTCGGCTTGGGCCTGAGCATCGAGAAGCCGCGAGCGCAGCACGCTCATTGCCTTTAATTTGTTCTTGAGCTGCGACTTTTCATCCTGGCAGGTTACCACAATACCACTTGGCATATGAGTAATTCTGACCGCGCTGTCGGTGGTATTGACACTCTGCCCACCATTGCCGGAGCTTCGAAAAACATCGATCCGCAAATCGTTTTGGTTGATTTCTATATCGTGCTCTTCGGCTTCTGGCAGTACAGCTACAGTAGCGGTGCTGGTATGAATACGCCCCGCGCTTTCGGTGGCTGGCACGCGCTGGACTCGATGTACGCCCGACTCGTATTTGAGTGTCCCGTAGGCATCGGCTCCACCAATTTGGGCAATTACCTCTTTGTAGCCACCGACAGGGTTAGGGTTTTCGCTTAGTAGGCTCAACTTTAGCCCATGGTCCTCGCAGTAGCGGGCGTACATTCTGAGTAAGTCGCCAGCAAAAATGCTGCTCTCGTCGCCACCAGCACCAGCTCGTATTTCGACAATGGCATCTTTTTGGTCGTTTGGGTCGGTCGGCACCAAAGCTAGCTTAACGCTAGCTTCGAGCTCTTCCAGTAGGGCTTCGAGCCGTGTTATCTCTTCAGCAGCAAAGTCCTTCATCTCGGGGTCGTCAAGCATCGCTGTGGCCGTCTGGATGTCGTCTTGGGCAGCAATAACCTTTTCAAACAGCGATAGCTTTTCGAGCAGCTCACGCTGTCTATTAATTAGCTGTCCAGACTTCGGGCTAGCGTATATTTTGGCATCCCCAAGTTGGCTCTCTAGGGCAGATAGCTCTTCTTTGATATTTCTAATAGTATTGGTATCGATGATATTCATAAAAGAAATAATACCCTTATATTATAGGGTATTATTGTGGGTAAGTATTAATTTATTGGTCAGAAGATTCGACTTTTGGTGTAGCTTCGGCTACGGTTTGCGACTTCGTTTCAGTAGTTTTGATGTCCTTAGTGGTTTTTTTGGCTGGCTTAGAAGCTTCAACTTTATTTTGCGACTTAGCAATTTTAGCCTCTTGGCGCTTAGTGGCTTTAGCAGCTTTTTTGCCCAAAGTCTGTTTTTGAGATTTGGCAGCTTCGGTACGAGCTCTAAACTGGTCTACCCGCCCAGCAGTATCTACAAGCTTTTGCTTACCAGTGTAAAACGGGTGGCACTGACTACAGACATCAACAGTTATTTCTGCGACTGTAGATGTGCTTTCAAAAGTGTCCCCGCAACCAAGGCAAGTGACTTTTGTAGATATTAATTTAGGGTGGATTCCAGTTTTCATAACCAGACAATAATATCAGATAATCGCTGCTAGGTCAAACCTTAAAACCTAAGCGGTGGCCTTGCCCAGTTTTGCCGATAGCAGTAGCTGCCTGGTTTCGCCGGTATCGTCTGTAACCTCGGTTTTTTGGGTCTCATTGTAGTAGCTCAGCAGGTAGTGGCTAAGAATTTCTTGAAGGTCTTTACTTTTGAGCTTCTCGTCGTCGAGGTCGGCATTTATTTTTTGAAAGTCACGATCAGCCAGCAAGAGTTTTTTGGCCTCAGCGCGCTTTCCCGATAGCTCCTTAATTTCTTCCTCAAGTTTTTTGTACTCCTCATTTTGCTCCATAGCATCCTTGAGCTGCTCGCGGATTGTTCTGATTTTTTCTTTCGACTGAGCTATTTCTGGCATTAGTCGGTGTATCGATTCTAGTGGTGTTTTGTCTTCCATTTTTCTCCTTATTTGGGTATTTAAGTATTAATCATTATAACGACTGTTTGCTATTTGGCTAGTGCTTAATTTGATAAATAATAAAAATATTTTCTAGCAACAACCTTAATAAACTTAAGCGCTATTTGCGAGCTTGGGCGTTGCGAGCGATTTCCATAATAGTATCTTCGTCGTCAGTAATGGTGTATAAGCCCATGTCTGATTCATCGATAGTACCAGCGGGTAGCATTAGGCCGTGGTGCATATGTCTATCGAGAGTTTCCCAAAAGTACGCCCCAACGCAAACAATTGGTACCTTATGGATTTTGCCAGTCTGAACCAACGTGAGGATTTCATAAAACTCGTCCATAGTGCCAAACCCACCAGGGAAATAAATATACATTCTGGAGGCAAAACTCAATGTAACCTTGCGCGTAAAAAAGTAGCGAAAGGGAATTAGCTGAGTAACATAGGGGTTAGTAGCTTGTTCGTTAGGTAGCTTAATATTAAGACCCAAGGAATGACCCCCAGCTTCTTTGGCTCCGCGGTTGGCGGCCTCCATAATACCACCAGCCCCACCTGTTAGTACGGTATAATCAAGCTCCGTAACCAGCCTTTTAGCCAAGCTCCGCGCTCTTTTGTAGTCAGGATGGTTTTCGTCAAAACGCGCCGAACCAAAAAAAGTAACCTTTTTGGGATATTGGCTAATAAGCTCCAGCCCCTGGGATATTTCTTCATTAATCCGGCAAACCCGCTCGGTATTCTCGTCTGAGCTCTTGAGTTGGCAGGCCTGTTGGATTTCCTCGACGCTTAGAGGGTCGAATTCGCTATTGTGCATATGTAATTTATTGTAACGCTTTTGCTTATAAAAGGGCAACTAATATTGCCAAAAGTTCCACTAGTTATTGCTAGCGGTAAGCTATATTTAGCCTATACATAAGCGTAATCAACAGCTTGTATGTATATTGTTCGTATTATATGATATAAATAACACCAAATCTAGTGTTACTCTAATTTCAGACTACGCTACAGGTAGTGTCAAAAAAAGTATGCCAAACACTATTTACAAACCAATTATGCCTATAGTATGATAGGTGCATACATCAAAAAATAAACAAGGAGGGTTAAGTACCGATGCCAGAGAAAGCAAAAGTGTCCGGATCTATTAAAGAAGACGACTGGGATAAGCCAATGACCTGCCCAATCGACCCTAAAGAGCTCGCCGAGTGCGAGGCCTGTCAATAATTATAAAAAATGACAAACCCA
>JBAXMM010000029.1:0-6572 GCA_037134295.1 bacterium | reverse complement strand
GGCAAACTCAATAAGCGCATCTGGATAGGAGCGAGCGTATTTGGCGTGGTATTGGTGGCCATATTGGCGCTGACCTTCTTGCCAACAGGCAAAGTAACACTGCTAGTAAATGCCAAAAAAACCAGCCTTAATTTTAATTTTATTCTTGATGCGGCCTCGTCGTCATCAGATATCAACGCCCAGACCTTAGCCGCTCAAAAACTCGAAATTACCAAAGATTCGTCGTTTGAAATCATAGCCACAGGCAAAAAAGAAGTCGGCAGTAAAGCTACGGGCACAATTGCCTTAAAAAACTGTGATGATGTTAGTACCCATAATTTACCATCTGGAAGTGGATTAACATCCGGGGGCAAGTCTTTTGTTACTGCCCAAGCAGTGAGTATCCCTGCAGGTAGTGCTGGCGGTGGTGTGGTCAATTGTTCGAGCGCTATTGATGTTCAGATAACTGCCACAGCTCCAGGAGAAAGCTATAATCTCGGTGCATCTAACTTTGTACTGACTGGCTTCTCCTCGCTCTACAAGGCTACTGGCCAAACTAGCGGTGGTACCACCAAAACTATTACCGTACTATCAGCTGAAGATATTGTTATCGCCAAAAAACAGGCCGAAGAGCAATCCAAATCTGCAGGCGATGAGCTTTCTAAAAAGGCCGGTAGCGAAATGCAGCTTTTCAAATCGACAATCCAGGCAGACTTTGTAGAATTCAAAACCTCTGTTGCTCAAGATGCCGAAGCCGATAAGGTTAGTGTAACTTCAAAAATCAAGTACACCGGCTTTGCGGCTAAAATAGCCGATGTTAATAAACTTTTTGATGGCCAGATACAAAGCGACCTCAAGGGCAATAAAGAGGTTTACGACAATGGATCTCAAAATGGGGCCTATACCACTGTTAAACAATTTAGTGCTGAGAAACTCCAGCTCAACGTGAAGACCTCGGCTTACTATGGAGACCCCATAGATAAGAAGACTATCGCTAAGCAAGTCGCAGGAAAGGCTAAAAAAGATGTCTCTGATATCGTCAAACAATCGGGTGACCAGATCACAGGCTCGCAAGTAGAGGTTAATCCTGACCTATTACCCAATATGCCCTCGATGTCTGGTAGAATAACAATCGATATAAAAGTCACTACAAATTAATTATGGATATCAGACCTGAAGATTATGAAAAAAAAATACTAGCTTTTGACTATGGCGAAGCTCGTATTGGGATTGCAATTAAACCTGCCGACCAATCATCGGCTGAGCCTCTTATAACTCTAAAAAATGATGCATCTTTGTGGCCACAAATCGAAGGGCTAATAAATTTGCACGAGCCCGACCTTATCGTGGTAGGTCGGCCACGAAATCTCGAGGGTGATAGTACCGCACAAACCATTAAAGCCGAGCAGTTTGCCGTAAAGCTCGCAGGCAGTTACAATAATAAGATTGAATTACAAGATGAAGCCCTCACAACCGAACATGCCGAAGAAAGAATCCCTAAAAACCTCAGCTCCAACAGAAGAGATGTTATTGACCAATACGCCGCCTGTATCATCCTCGAGCATTACATCCAAGAAGCCCAAAAGTAAGCTGCAAGTTATTATCCTAATAGCAATTGCTATGGCTTTATTTGCAATAATTTGCCTGGTTAGTTGGGTTTTGGTGGCGGTTAATTCGGCCAAAGATCCTAACAACAAAGCTCAAATAGTTTTTGTTGTTGAGCAGGGTAGCGGTATCGACAAAATCGCCTCAGATTTGTCCAAAAAAGGCCTAATATCAGATAAAAATTTATTTATATTATATGCAAAATTAGGGCCATCAAGAGGCAAGCTGAAGCCTGGAGTTTATCTCTTTAGTCCATCGATGAGCCTATCTAAGATTGCCGATACTATTGGCAAAGCTGAAATCGCCAACAAAAAAGTAGTCTTTCAGGAAGGTCTGACAATTGCTGAAATGGGACAAAAATGGGCTAGAGCAGGCTTTGGAACAGCTCAGGACTTTATTAGTGGCTCAGAGCCACCCAACAGCTTCAAGCAGGCTTTTTTGAGCTATCGTAGCAATCCAAACAGCCTAGAGGGGTATTTGTACCCAGCTACCTATAGTATTGTGGTCAATACCTCTGCAGCGGATCAGATAAGTTCTATGCTTGATAGCTTTGGCTCAGTAGTAATACCCAAGCTACCAGCTGAATACCAGAACTCTAGCAAGCTAAATGATCTTATAACCCTAGCTTCTATAGTTGAAAAAGAGGCCAACACAACCGAAGACCGCAAGTTAGTCGCTAGTGTCTTTTATAACCGCCTGAAGTTAGGAATGAAGCTCGAGAGTGATGTAACTGTCAATTACGCTACTGGCAAATCCGAAACTTCAGCCAGCGATATAGGAGTCGATTCTCCCTACAACACCTATAAAATTGTAGGATTGCCGCTTGGCCCCATCTGTAATCCTGGTCTTGATGCCATTTTGGCTACCCTAAACCCAGCTCAGACAGACTATTTGTTCTTTATAGCTGATAAAAATGGTGTTATCAGATTGGCTCGAACTCTCCAAGAACACGAGGCAAATATCAAAAAGTACCTAGAATAGCTATATTTTGCTTATATAAAAGCACAAAGTACCACTTGACAGTACGAACTCCTCTTGGTAGACTATACCCACGTAAATTTAAAGGATAAGTACTGTATCCGAGTCCTACTATTTAAGAGTAGTGGCCACTAGTGGAGAGTTTGTTTTTAGATTTACCTGCGTTACAACTTATCAGATTAGTAAGGAGATATTTCGGTCGAAAACTCCGGTCCCGTCATTACTGTGTTTGACCACGCCATATGGCACCAATACACCAGTAATGCAAGTCATTAGCCTCGCTAGCGAACCTAGTAATGACGGGAGACAGATAAGTCGCAGTCTTAAATTGTGCCATATACGATAGTTATGACTAATCGGCACAGAGGAGAGGTTTATTAGTAGAAAAGTAATAGGGTTTCCCTTACAAGTGCGCCCCGAAAACTTCGTTGGCGTTGGGCAACAAAACTTTTCCAAAACAAACAGTGACGAAGCTTCGGCTTCACCTAAAACTCAAGACACAAAAACCTCTAGCGACAAGTCGCAGAGTATTGCTTCGAATAAACTAAACTTCAAATTTAATCGCTACGCGGTTCACGCAGTGGCCATCTTAGCTATTATTGGAATTGCCGGAATTGGCCGAATTAACGCTAGTGAGGCCCTTAGCGTTAGAGGTTCTGGATCGACTAAAGACCAAACCTCAATGATTACCACAGGAGCTATTCTTGCAACAAGCACTCAGAGCGTAATTGCCGAGGATGTTTCTAAAAAAGCCCGAGACCTAACGAATATGAGTTCATTATCGACTTCAGGCGATGACTTTTTGACCAACAAGTCCTCTGTTGTTGCAGCAGGCTCACCAAGCCGCTCAATAGTCAGCTATAAGGTTAAACAGGGCGATACGCTATCTTCGTTATCGGCTAAGTTTGGTATTACTACAGACACCATCAAGTGGGCCAACAATATTAGTGATGAAAATAGTATTAAACCAGATGCTAGCCTAGCTATATTGCCCGTTAATGGAATCCTCTACACCGCTCAAGCAGGAGACGATATTTTGGCTTTGGCAGATAGATACCAAAGCAATGCTTCGCTAATTGAAAGCTTCAATGGCCTTGAAGGCAAAGCCCCCGAAGCTGGTATGCAGCTGGTTATTCCTGACGGAGTCAAACCCGCTCCAGCACCTAGCTATGTCAATAGGGTCGCTACTAGCTCGAGCATATCGGGATTTTATTCTAACTCAAGATTTAGTGGTAATGGCAACAGCTACTACTGGGGTCAATGTACTTGGTATGTGGCAAGTAAAAGACCTGTGCCTAACAACTGGGGTAATGCCATAAGCTGGTACTATAACGCTCAGTACGCTGGCTATGCTACCGGTAGCGCACCTCGAGCTGGGGCTATCGGCTGGGAGCGCAATAACCATGTTGTGTATGTCGAGTCTGTTAATGGCGATGGTACCGTTACTATTTCAGAAATGAACTACGCTGGTCGCCCTGGCGTCTTGCACTATCGAACCGAAGCCGCTGGCCACTTCCTGTATATCTATTAAGCAGTAAACCCCCTCATCTAGAGGGGGTTTTGAGTTATGGTAGTTATCAAACTAATATGGTATAATGTCAAGCTATGTTTGCAGATGTAGTCAAAGTAAAAATTAAGGCAGGTAAGGGCGGCGATGGTGTCGTCAGTTTTTTGCGTACTCGAGGCAATGCCAAGGGTGGCCCAGACGGCGGCGACGGTGGTCATGGTGGTAGCGTAATAATAATTGCCGACCATAATACCAATACACTCTCGCGCTACCGTGCCAGCAAAATGTGGGATGCCGAAGATGGTACAAACGGTGATAGCAACAACAAGCGCGGCAAGGGTGGGGCCGATATAGAACTGCCAGTGCCGCCAGGTACAGTTATTATGCAAGACGACGAGGTCTTGGCGGATCTGGAAAAAGAAGGTGATGAAGCTATTATTGCACACGGTGGAAGGGCCGGCTTTGGTAACGCCCACTTTATTAGCTCTGTTAGGCGATCACCAAAGATGGCCGAGCTTGGCGAAAAAGGCGAAGCCAAAGAAGTAACTTTTGAGCTTAAACTAGTGGCCGATGTGGGCTTGGTCGGGCTACCTAATGCTGGCAAATCAACCTTGCTTTCAGTAATTTCTAATGCCAAACCGAAGATTGCGAATTATCCTTTTACAACATTAGAGCCAAATCTGGGTGTGGTCGATATAGACGAAGGTACTTTTTTGGCCGCCGATATCCCAGGCCTAATTGAGGGGGCAAGCACCGGCAAGGGATTGGGTGACGATTTTTTGCGTCATGTTGAGCGGACTAAGCTGCTACTGCATATCATCGATGCAACATCTGAAGATATCGCTAAAGACTACACAACTATTCAGGCTGAGCTCAAAAGCTACAAGGTGGACCTCAGTTCGCGGCCTCAGATAATTGTCTTATCCAAAATCGAGAGCGTTCCCAAGCAAGACATACCAGCCAAACTGCAAGCCCTAGCTAAGGCCTCTAAGGTCGCCAAGAAAAACATCCATACTATATCGGCAGTAGCTAATATGGGATTGGTTGATTTGCTTCGGGCCACTCAAAAGCAGCTGCAAATCATTAAATCCCAGCCAGCCGAGCAAAAGCCAGAAGAAATGCCAATTATACGACTTGACGATTCGTCGATGTGGGATGTCAAAAAGCGAGGCAATACCTACGAGGTTACAGGAACTGAGATTGAAGGATTTGCTAGACGAACCAACACCGACCAATACCAGGCAGTGCAAAGATTGCGCCATATCTTGGGCCGCAAGGGAATTATGCGACAAATAGTTCGGCTTGGTGCTAAAGCTGGTGAGTCTAAAATTAAAATTGCCGATAAGGAAATTGATTTTTGATGAATAGCTTTAGAGTTTCGTCTGTTAGTGTCAAGTTCGACACTCAGCCCGACTTATTCTCTCCTAAGGGGCTAGATATTGGCACAGAATTATTGCTTAGTTGTCTCAATAAGTTTGAGTATACTACTGCTTTGGATTGGGGCTGTGGTTGGGGAGCAATTGCTCTTTGGCTGGCTACCCAAAACCCTCAATCCAAAATTACAGCCCTCGATAGCGATATCGCTGCAGTAAAAATGGCTCAGCAAAACAGCAAGACCAACGAGCTATATAACTTGCAGGTACTAACTAGTCATGGCTTTGATGAAGTTCCCAAAAGCCACCATTACGATATGATTGTTTCTAACCCACCGACCCATCGAGGGCGAGAGGTTGTCGAAAACATGATTGCAACTAGCTACGAGTATCTAAATGCAGAAGGCACACTGTTGCTAGTAGTGGAAGCCCGTATTAAGCCTTGGGTCGCGAGACAAATGAAGGCCGATTTCGGCAACTACAAGATTGTCAAACGAAGTCCTAAGCATGTAGTGGTTATGGCTAAAAAATAGTTTATAATGTAAGCATGGAACACGATAAAAGAGAAAAAAAAGCCGATCAGTTTTTTCGAAGAGAGCTTATTGATTCAGATGTCCAAAAATCGGTTCATTACACCTTTAAAGACGGCTTTAGGCTTGGCTTTGGATTTTTTATTGGCTTTATGCTCGGAACCCTTATATTGATATTATTTTCATCTGCCATAAATATGATATTCAAGGTTCTGTAATTGATTTTTACAGGTTAAAATTGTATAATACGATGGTTCTGCATGACCGATTTATTTTAAGGGGCATTGGCGCAGTTGGTAGCGCGCATCCATGGCATGGATGAGGTCATCGGTTCGAACCCGATATGCTCCACCAATAAAAGCAGCCTAATTTAGTAGGGTGCTTTTATTGTATTAGCAGGTGCCTAGCATTTACAAATATGCATAATTCCGGTAGTATAGTGGGCACTATGGAAAAAGTAAAAGGAATCAGTTCAAAGGCAGCTCAAAAGGCTCAAAGTCAGGCTCAAAAGCATGCCAGTGGCTTTTTAGACTTTATACGCGAGCAAGGTGTAGTAACCTTGGCTGTCGGCTTTATTTTGGCCGCAGCAGTAACTAAGAC
>JBAXMM010000028.1:0-7163 GCA_037134295.1 bacterium | reverse complement strand
GCACCACTACAACCATATTTGGGAGTGCTCGCATTAACGCAATGTCTTCTAGCATTTGATGTGTTGCACCGTCAGGCCCTACCGAGACGCCAGAGTGGCACCCTACAATCACTACATTTCTATCATTAAGACAAATTGTTGTACGGATTTGCTCCCAGTTGCGGCCCGGGCTAAAACTGGCATAGCTAGCTACAAATGGTTTTTTACCCACCGCTGCGAGACCACTAGCCAAAGTCACTAAGTTTTGTTCTGCGACACCGACCTCAATGTACCTTCCTGGAAAGGCCTTAGCAAACGGCTCCATTTGTGTCGACTCAACCAAATCTGCACACAGCGCCACCACTGTAGTATCGAGTTCGCCTGCCTCGACTAGACCTTCGCCAAAACCTTTTCTGTTGGGCTCATATTCTAATTTGGTGGTATACAGCTCAGGGTTGAGTTCGTAGCTATTCATGCTCGCTCCTAATTTTGCCATTTAATGTTCTTAGCCTTTCTAGTGCTGCCTTGGCCTGAATAGCCTTTGGCGGATCACCTTCGATATCTTTAATTCCTGGTGGTATGCCATGCCAACGGTAGTCGTACTCCATGAAATCAACCCCTTTGCCTGCTATGGTATGGGCGATGATACATGTTGGTTTTTCCAATATAGCCCTACTCTGGTTAAAAGCAGCGATTATATCCTCAAAATTATGGCCATCAACTTCGATCACATGCCAATTAAAGGCTTGGTACTTCATTGCAAAAGGCTCTAGAGGCATAACATCTTCAGTCATGCCATCAATCTGGATATTGTTTCGGTCGACCACAACAGTTAGATTATTTAATCGGTTTTTACCTGCAAACATAATTGCCTCCCAAGTATTGCCCTCCTGATGCTCACCATCACTCGTAAAACACCATACCCTCTGTTGCTTTAAGGCATCCATCTTAAATCCGAGCGCCATACCAGCAGCTTGGCTAATACCACTGCCCAAGGGTCCGCTAGTGGTCTCGAGGCCTGGCAAACGAGTTCGCTCTGGGTGGCCCTGCAGCCTGGTTCCGAATTTACGGAGAGTCATTAGCTCGGAAGTTGGGAAGTAGCCAGCGTGAGCCATAGTTGCATAAAGCACGGGATTAATATGCCCGTTACTCAGCACAAATCTGTCGCGTTCTGGCCAGTTAGGCTCTTTGGGTTTATACCTTAGTACCTCAAAAAACATTGCAGTAAAAACATCTGCCATATCAAGAGATCCTGCAGAATGGCCACTGCCCGCCTCTACAAGCATCTTAATGATATCTTGCCTAATTTCGTTAGCTATTAGCTCTAGTTCTTTGGTGGTATGTATCATAATAAATAACCTAAAAACTCCGAATATCGGCTCAGCGGGTCGTCGCTACTAAATATCGCCGAGTTAATATTGACGACATCAAATCCGGCCTGCAGGACTTTCTTGGCGTTGCTAGAGTTAACTCCTCCATCCAACCCAACCTCAGCGGCCGGAAACATTGCCCTTGCTTCTGGAAGCCTATCAAAAACTATCGGATCTAGTTTTTGGCCCTCAAAACCAGCAGAGTATCCCATAATCAAAATATGATCCAACAATTCATGGTAGGTTTTTATTTTGCTCAGTTTTGTTTCGGGGTTGATAGCAACCCCCGTGCTAAAACCGGCTTTTTTAATTTTTTCTAATAGCGGTCCAATGTCCTGTCCACACTCAAACTGAATAATAATTTTATTTACATTAAGGGCTATGCATTTATCGATATAAGGCTTTGGGTTCATCACCATGAGGTGCACATCCATCTTAATCTCGGTTAATCTTCCTACCTCATCAAGAGTAATTGTTTTATTATCTACAAACTCACCGTCTATGATGTCGAGCTGAAAACGATTAGTGAGTTGCTTTATAATAGCTAGTCGTGCCTGGTAATCTAGTCTGGTTTTAACCAGTATTGCTGGTACTATTTTGGTCATAGCATCTTGCCTTCTTCGAGTTGGGATATTTCCTCAATACGACGCTTGTGCCTAGCTAAACCCGAAAAGGGTGTACTGAGCCATATCGACACAATATCAAAAATTTCCTTATCGGAAAGCTCTTTGGCTGATAGGCTCAATATATTACTATCATTATCCCGACGAGATAGTTTTGCTAGGCTCTCGTTGTTTGCTGAGACAGCCCGGATGCCTTTGATTTTATTTGCGGCAATTGCCATACCTTCGCCACTCTTACAAACCAAGATGCCTAATGAGCCATGATTTTCACTTACTGCTATAGCGACTTTGCTTGCATACAATGGGTAGTCATCGTTTGGATCGAGCATGTACGGCCCCATGTCGTAAATTTCATTATGCTTTTTGCTCTTTTCAAGCTTTTCGATAAGCTCGTTTTTTTTAATGAAGCCGGCATGGTCAGATGATACAAATATCTTCATGTTACTTAGTAGTTTTACCTGCCTTTTCAACCATTTCAACTAGTCTATTGGAGTATCCCCACTCGTTGTCGTACCAAGCCACAACCTTGACCATGTTGCCCCCAACCACCTGGGTTAGGCTTAGATCAACCGTCGCAGAATGAGGATCACCAATAAAATCACTAGATACTAGCTCTTCTGAGGTACAGGCCAAAATATGCTTCATTTGGCTCGATTCGGAAGCGTGTTTGATAGCGGCATTAACCTCCTCTACGGTGGTATCTTTTTTGGTTAAAATTGTAAAGTCAGATAGAGATACTACTGGCACCGGAACTCTAACGCTTAAGCCTAAAAAATTGTCTTTTAGGCTGGGGATAATTTTAGTTGCTGCGACCGTGGCATTGGTAGTGGTGGGTACGATATTCTCGGCTGCGTTACGTCCTTCGCGCAAATCCTTACTCGGAGAATCCTGTAGAGATTGGGATGCAGTATAAGCATGCACGGTAGTCATCATTGACTTGTCTATGCCAAACTCCCGCTCCATAATAAAGGCTATCGGGGTAATGCAGTTGGTGGTGCAAGATTGGTTTGATATTATTTCTTGATTAGCAAGCTCGTCGGCGTTCACACCAATCAAAAAGTTTCCAGCCTTAGGATTGTTTTCGTCGTTTTTAATTGCGGCCGATACTACCACCCTCTTGGCGCCGGCTCTAATGTGCAGACTGGCGTCTTCGACTTTAGTAAAAAACCCAGTGCTTTCTATCACAACATCTATATTGAGCTTATCCCACGGCAGTAGAGATGGATCTTTTTCGGCTAGAATAGCAATTTTTTTACCATCGACTACTATAGAGTCGTCTGTACTAGAAACTTCCTTATGGTAAGTACCATAATTACTATCGTGCTTCAGTAAATAAGCCAATGTCTTGGTATCGGACAGATCGTTAATTGCTACAATCTCTAGCTCAGGATTAGCAAAAGCTATTTTAAAGGCACTTCTACCGATTCTTCCAAAACCATTAATTGCCACTCTGATCATTAAAATTTCTCCATTTAGCTTATGTATATTATTATACAGCTTATGTGAATCTATTACGATACGAAGTAGCTTTTATTGTTTTCTAAAATATACTACTTTTTGTTGTTTTTGGTGTGTGGTTTGCAAACGTTATCAGTACAATCCTCACCTTCAAGTAGCCTAATAATATCTTCCTTATCGTGGGCACCACATAGAGCTTGGTTAGTATCAACATTTACAAAAGCAGGGACACCGGCAAACCCACCGCAGGCCTCGCCGATTATTTTGCTGTGCGATTCCATCTTGCGGGCATTTTCTTCGTTATTCCAAACTTCTAGCTTTTCTATTTTTGCGCCAGTTGCTGATTCGACTTCTGAAATGACCGGCTTCATTGCTATGCAATGAGGGCAGGTCTCTCCATAAAATTCTATTACGTGCCCATATTTTTTTGACATTGACTCTCCTAGCTTAGTTATAGCTAATAGTATAAACTCTTAAGCTAAAAAAACAAATCTACTGGGCTAGGGCTTTGTCGATAGCCTGGAGAATATCGTTAGAGCCAGCCTTAAGTACTACTGCTGTGCCGTTCACGAAGAAGCTGGGGGTACCCTTGAGCTTAAATGCCTCACCTAGTCCAGCTTGCTGGTTGATAAGGTCGATTACTTTTTGACTTTCGGAATCTTTTTTAAATAAATCTAAATCTATGCCCATCTCTCTAGCATAAGCTTCAAATTTTGAGCGAGGGTCCTTCTGTTTACTCCAATCGTCTTGGCGTTCATACAGTATATTGTGCATCTCCCAGAATTTTCCCTGTAGTGCAGCTGCTTCGGCAGCCTGTGCAGCAGCTTGGGCGTTAGCGTGAATTTCTGTTAACGGGAAGTTCAGGAAAACAAATTTTAGTTTGTCGCTATATTTCGGAAGTATATCGTCTTTAATTAGTTTGTGGTATTGTCCACAAGCCGGGCACTGATAGTCCCCAAATTCGGTCAATGTCACCTTGGCATCAGCTGGCCCCAGAGAATTGCCCGAACTTAATTTAGCTACATCGGCTTCAACCTGAGGACGCTGCGAATTGTTAGTAACAGTAGGTTTGTCTTCGGGGCGTGAGATAGCATAAACAACCAGACCTATCACTAAGATGATTAGGCTGATAAAGATAATTGTAGGTAGATTTTTTTTCATTGTTATAGTTTAGCAAAATTTAATAAATCTAAAAAGCATTAGTTTTATTTGGCAGAGCTAATAGCTTTTGTTAGCTAAACTTAGCCTTGACCTCTACAAAGGTCTCGACTTTACGGGTTTTTGGGTCGAACTTCTTGAATTCTAACTTGTCTGGAGTATTCAAAGTGTTCTTGACAGTGTAGTACCTGCTGCCTGTTGCTTTGTTTCGAAGTATAGTAAGTTGTCGCTTGGTATTTTTTGCCATGATTGAGTATGAATTATAGCTTATAAAAGCACTTTCTTCAAGGCTTTTTTTGGCTTTTATCTAGGAAAGTTTATTTTGAGCTATCTCTTGCCAGCTATTATCTTCTGTTTCTTTTTTATACAAGCAGACTATACCAAGATTATAAGTGAAATGCATTGGCCGTGATCTTAATTCTTTAAGCACTAGTTGAGCTGCATAACTACTAAGCCTATTGATAAGAGTTAGGTGGGGGTGAAAATCCCATTCCTCAATAGTGTTCTTTAATATTTGCTCAGCCACAGGCTGGTATGATTTCCTGATATCGCAAAAAGGCACATAGTTGTCAGGTTCAAAATAAATAGCACTGTTGCGTTTCCCGATAAAGGCATCGATCTTATTAAATTGCATTGAAAAGCCCTGGCAAACTGGCGAGCTACTAAATAGCTCTACGGCCCTGTCGATTGGTAGCAAAGACTCTTGAGGGCGATGGATTGTGATATGTGGACCGAGAGTAAGCTTCCAGCGTGGTGCGTAGTGACGATAGCTATCTCGTAAATCTATAAAATTGCCAGCCTCTGACTCTGGCAATGGGATAGCTACTAGATAGCGCACTATATAGAGACTTCTACCGACACCGGGCAATGATCGCTTCCCGTTTGCTCGGGGTGGATTTTGGCAGACTTAATTTTGGCTTTGAGTCTTGTGCTAGCTAGCCAATAATCAATTCGCCATCCGACATTATTGGCTCTAGCATTACCCCAGTGCGTCCACCATGTGTAGTAGCCATTACCCTTGCTAAAGATCCTGAGAGTATCAATAAACCCAGCCTTAATAAAATTATCAATTCCGGCGCGCTCTTGCGTAGTGTAGCCTTTTTTTCCTTCATTGGGCTTTGGTCGGGCCAAGTCGTCTGGAGTATGTGCAACATTCAAATCGCCGCAGACCAAAACTGGTTTTTTGCTATCAAGGCTCTTGCAGTAATCTAAGAAAGCTGGATCCCAGTGCTCATAACGCAGTGGTATGCGACTTAAATCGTCCTTAGAGTTAGGGGTATAAACCGTAACCACATAAAACTTTTCAAATTCAGCAGCGATAACACGCCCTTCGGTGCTACTATCCCTGTCTTCGCTATCGATTAGGTGGTATTTTTTTGATATGACCTCAGGGATACCATTAACGACAGCAATTGGCTCTTGTTTTGAAAATATCGCCGTGCCACTGTAGCCTTTTTTGTCGGCCGAGTTCCAGTATTCGTGAAAGCCGGGTAGATCAATGTCCACCTGCTCCTGGTTGGCCTTAGTTTCTTGCAAGCAAATAATATCAGGCTGATATACTTTAAGGAATTTTTGAAATTCACCTTTCTTGATAACTGCCCTAATACCATTAACATTCCATGAAAATAACTTTGTCATATAGGGCTATTATAGCAAAAGAGCCGAACATCTGCTTGCGCAATATCTTTATGAGTAAAAACGGCATGTAGACGATTGGTTCTTTTGGGCAAATTACTACCCTAGCGAAGAATCGCCTACAAGCACACTTCTATTTGTCTCAAAACTATTGCCCTTCCTTAGTTGGTCTTTTTGCTCCTGCCTACAGCTAAGTGCTTGGCAAGCCTGGCATTGACTTGGATGGAATCGGCTTTTTGAGCCCACTTCGATGCCATTTCATCTAGTATGTCTTCGACAACCTGACGGTCGCGCAATAAATTGCGTTGCATACGACGAAATTGCTTTAAAGCTTTGCGTCTTTTCATATCCTTTCACCTCCCTTCGATAAAAGCGGTGTAATTACATTATACACCCATTTTAACGAACGCTAGACAGTGAATGTGACAAATCTAGTTATGCTATATTTTATCTATTTTGGAAGCCATTATAAAGTCGTTTTCGCTGAGTCCATCGACAGCATGAGTATAAAGCTCAATCTGGACGATACTATAAAAAATATAAATATCGGGGTGATGACCTTGCTGGTTGGCAATGTCGGCAACGCTGTTTACAAACTTCATAGCCTCTTTAAAGTCCTTAAAGCTAAACTCACGCTTAATACTATGATCCTTAATAACCTTCCATCCGTCATCAATCTCTGCAGAGTATTTGGCGATGTCCTTGTGGGTCATGGCTGGCGTACCACCCTCACAGGCAAAACATGTTCTACTGGCTAGGTCTTTGATAGTTTTATCCTCCAAATTAAGTGTTGATAACAATAATTATATAGTAAAATAGCTATACCATGAGCTTTCAACCGCGAAAAAATGTCAATCTCGGAGAACTAACAACCTTCAAAATTGGCGGTCAGGCCGCCTTTTATACTGAGGCTACTTCACCGAATTCATTGCCAGAAATA
>JBAXMM010000027.1:0-7179 GCA_037134295.1 bacterium | reverse complement strand
CAATTAGACCATCTTGTTTGGTAGTCTTTTTGGTACTACTAACGGCTGATTCGTCTTGGTCTATCATATCGAGCTGCCCCTTCAGGTAGAGCTCAATAGTCTCTGGCAGCAAAGCACAATTAACTGACGATAGTTTTTCGCGCAGCTCGATAGCATTATAGTTTTTGCAATCGACTTCAGACCAAGTCAAAATTGGGCCGTCATCTAAGCCGGGCGTAATTTTTATGATGGTTACTCCGGTCGTGGCATCGCCATTAATTAGGGCAGTTCTGATCGGGTCGGCCCCGCGGTACTTGGGCAGCAAGCTAAAGTGACTATTCAATATGCCGAACTCGAAAGTTTCGATAACGTCTTTCGGTATAATCATTCCAAAATCTAGCACCACCGCTATTGGACTGCTAAGCTGAGCCGAACTAATGAGTGTGCTGATATCGATTTTTGAGCTTGGGTTAATTACGCCAATCGAGTTATTTTCGGCCCAGAGCTGGACAGCGTTTCTAAACAGCTTACCAGCCGAGTTGCTAGCTGGTGGTTTGGTAACAACTAGCTCGATATCGAATACTTCGCTCAGGCACTGAAGAGCCTCAAGGCTGGTTTGGCCTGTGCCAAAAAAAACAATCGATTGTTTTGGGCTATTTGTGTTTTTTGATATCATCTTTTTTAGCTTGAGCTACTGGCATTAGGGATCCATTTTTGTCGATACTAAATAACTGCGAGGAATCCTTGATGTGGTCTAAGAATATCACACCGTTCATGTGATCTATTTCGTGTTGTAAAACCCTAGCAGCAAAGCCCTCTATACTAAGTCTAATTGGTGCTCCGTTGGCGTCTTGTGCTTTAATTTTTACCTTTAGCGGTCGTTTAACCCGACCATAAACACCTGGCACACTGAGGCAACCCTCGATATCGCTAATCATTTCGGCACTAACTTTGACTATTTCGGGGTTCACTAAAGTCGTAAACTCTTTGCTTTTGGGGTCGTCAAAGTCATTGCGGACAACGGTTAGTTTGAGGGGCTCACCGACCTGGATGGCCGCCAAGGCAGCACCAAACTCACTGTCGTGGTCCCAGTCTAGGGTGGTGGCGATCATGTCGCTAGCAAGCTTACGAATAGAGTCGTCGACATAGCCAATTCGTTTGGATTTGCTGCGAAGTATTTTGTTGGGTATGGTGATTATTTTTTTTATCATGATATTCCGAAGGGGTCTAAGTTGATGGTCCAATACGGCTCTAGCTGTGAAGCTATATCAACTAGTATTTTACGGTTGCGGCTTTTTATTATCAAGCTCCACATGTGCTTCTTGCCTCGCAATGATGGGTGCGATCTGACTGGACCCAGAATAGTTATCGATTGTTTGCCTCGAAGCTTCGCGATTAGGGCTTGGGCTTTTTGTCGACCGAGCTCGGAGCTTACAAAACCACACTCTAATTTTAACAGATAAGAGTAAGGTGGGTAAGAGTATTTTTTTCGTAAGGCCAGCTCCGATTGGTAGAAGCTTTCGTAGTCGTTATTGGTGATGAGCTCAAAGAATTTGTTATCGGGGTTTTTGGTCTGAATAATTACCTCGCCGCGATCCTTGCGACGGCCGGCTCTACCTGCGGTCTGGCTCAAAAGTTGAAAAGCTCGCTCCAGACTATTGTAGTCGATATTAGCCAAATCGTAGTCGGCATCGATCATACCAACCAAATGAAGATTCTCAAGGTCCAGACCTCGGCCAATAATTTGCGTACCGATTATGATATCGACCTCACTATTATTGATGCTATCTAAAATCTTTTTAAATTCTTTCGGCTCGGCACTATCGCGATCGATCCGCACAATCCTAGCTCCAGGATATAGTTCTGCGGCCTTTTCGACGACTGCCTTTGTGCCAATACCAACCCCGCGCAAGTTGCTGCCATCGCAGCTCGGGCATTTTGCAGGGGGAGTTTGTTTGAACCCACAGACATGACAAACCAAGCGCATACTATCGGCATGGAAGTGCAAGTTTACCCCGCAGTGTGGGCACTCGAAACCCTGGCCACAGTCGTTACAAACAAATATCGGTGCCGTCCCGCGGCGGTTGAGGTAGAGCATCACCAGCTTTTTATTTACTAAGGTCTGGTTTATGGCAGCAGATAGCTGGGGTGTGAATATCTCAGATTGTTTGTCTTTTTTAACAATCTTAATGTGTGGATGTGATGAAGTAATGGCCCGTTCTTTGAGACACAGCCGTTGAAGCTTGCCCGCATCGGCCAGGAAGCGTGTAGCAACTGAGGGCGTTGCACTTCCCAGCACAAGCTTTGCGCCCGTCAGGCTGGCGAGTTTGCCGGCCACCATCTCGGCATGATAGCGCGGCGAGGAATCTTGCTTGTAGCTTTGCTCGTGGCACTCATCGACAACTATTAGCCCCAGTTTGTGCAGGGGCATAAATAGTGCCGAACGCGGACCCAAAACAACCATCGGCATATTGGCCGATTTGCTATTGCATTCCACCCATACAGCTCGACGCTGGGCTGGGCTGAGTCCGGAATGCGCCACTACCAGCTGATCGGCAAAATGCTTTTGAGCCCTTTCGATCATTTGGTTGGTCAAAAAAATTTCTGGCATCAACATAATTGCCGACTTACCCTCGGCCAGCATTTTGGCTATCAGGTGAAAGTAAATTTCCGTTTTGCCCGAGCCCATTACACCCTCTAGTAGTGTCGGGCGCTCTGAGTTCAAAATATCTCGATACACCTTGGCTTGCGCTGGCGATAGCTCAACCAACTTTTTGGTAGCCAGCTTGGGCTTATCAAAAAGTTTGCGCGGCGTGGTGGTGGGGTTTTTGGGCAACATCAATTGCCAGACACTAGCAGGTGGGGCAGAGTAGTAATCTATTAGCCACTCACATAGCGCGATCAGCTCCTTAGGTAGTGGGTCGATTGGCAAAACGGCATCAATACTTTTGAGCTTGATGTCTTTGCTTGGAGCGCTTCTGCTGATACTGCTGACAATACCGATAGTCTGATTTTTGCCAAACTTAATACTGACCAGGTTTCCGGCTTGGGCCACAACTCCCTCGGCGACTCGGTAGGTGAAGGTTCTTTTGTCAGACCCCTTGTAACCAACTACACTGACTTCGGCATACATACTATATATTGTACCTCAGCCCAAGATTAATTGCTTTACAATCTGTCTTATCTACTTAATAATGGTAGATAATGAAATTAACGACAAAACTTTATCTGATAGCCACCTTATTAGTAGTACTAGTGTTGCTGGCTATCCCCAGAGAAGACAAAATATTCTCTGCACTTGGCATCAAGGACACCAGTCTAAAGCTACGTCTCGGACTGGACCTCCAGGGCGGAGCCAGCCTCACATACCAAGCTGATCTGTCTAAAGTTTCGTCTCAAGACAAAGCCAAGGCTATCGACGGAGTTATAAATGTTATCAATAAGCGTGTTAATTCGAGTGGTACATCTGAGGTTGTGGTGCAGACATCGGGCAACGAACGAGTTAGTGTTCAGCTCCCGGGTATCAAAGATGTCGATCAGGCAATTGGAATAATCGGCAAGACCGCGCAACTACAGTTTTTATCGGTCAGCCCCGAAGGTCTACCCGAAGCAACTGGTATTAATGGCGAAGACCTCGAAAGCGCTACAGCCGATATCGATACCCAAAATGGTCAGCCTATCATATCTTTCCAGATGAAGGGCAGTGCCATACAGAAATTCGCAGATCTCACTAAGAATATCAATCGGCAGGGAGGGCGGTTGCTAATAATACTAGATAACGACCCGCTCTTTAATGGCACAGTCTCGAGCCCCATTACTGACGGCAAAGGCCAGATGTCGGGCTTTAAAGATCTCAAGGTAGCCAAAGAAACTTCCTTGTTGCTAAATGCCGGAGCTTTGCCAGTACCAATTAGCCTAGTAGAGCAGCGCACAGTCGGAGCTACATTGGGGCAAGAATCAATACAACGTAGCCTATTCGCTGGTCTAATTGGACTAGTTGCAGTACTGATATTCATGATTGCTTACTACCGTCTAGCAGGCTTAGTTGCTGCTGCGGCACTGGTCATGTACACCCTCATAACAATCGATATATTCAAGCTTTCAGGCATTACCCAATCCCCGATAGTATTAACGCTGGCTGGTATCGCTGGTTTTATACTGAGTATAGGAATGGCAGTCGATGCCAATATCCTAATATTTGAACGTATGAAAGAAGAAATCCGCGCCGGTAGTTCGGTCGCCGTGGGTATGGATGCTGGTTTCAAAAGGGCCTGGACAAGCATTAGAGACTCAAATATCTCAACTCTCATTACCTGCCTGATTCTATATATCTCTGGCATACCGGTAATCAAGGGCTTCGCCGTGACGCTAGCAATTGGTGTATTGGTAAGTATGTTCACAGCCATCACGATATCCAAGACATTTATGCAGGCTGTCGTCCGAACCAAAATTGGCTCTAAGCCAAGCTCGTATCGCATCAAAGAGGAGACTATTCAATGAACATCGTCGGAAAACGCAAAATATGGTTTATGATATCAATATTACTGGTGCTACCAGGTACAATCGCACTTTTCGTTTGGGGGTTAAAGCCGGGAATCGATTTTACAGGCGGGCAAGAACTCGAAGTTTCGGGACAAACCACACAATCTCAGCTGCACGATATAGTGGCAAAAGTAGGGGTCAAAGACATTACTGTAACGACCAGCGGCAATGATAGGCTTTTGGTGCGCTATAGCGACCAAGGGCTCGATAAAGAGCTTGGTGATTCCCAGCAAATTAGGCAAAATATTAGAACGCTTCTTACGCAGCAATCGCTTAGCGAAACATCTTTTAGCTCTGTTGGACCTGCTGTTAGCCGTGATGTCACCAGGAGTGCTATATTGGGCGTAGCAATGGCTTCGCTGGCGATACTCCTGTACATAGCGTTTGCTTTCCGTAATACGCCCCCACCTGTAAGCCCTTGGAGCTTCGGAGCCACAGCAATTATTGCGTTGCTACATGATGCTTTATTCGTGCTTGGTACCTTTGCGATTCTAGGGCATTTCTTTGGTATTCAGATCGATGCCTTGTTCGTGACGGCTATTCTGACTGTTATAGGCTTTTCGGTGCACGATACGATTGTGGTTTATGACAGAATTCGCGAAAACCTCAGGCGCCTTAACCAGCCGTTCGAAGAAGTCGTTAATATTTCTATTAACGAAACACTGGCTCGGTCGCTAAATACCTCTATCACTGTGATTATAGTGTTACTAGCATTCTACTTATTTGGTGGTGAGTCCATCAAATTCTTTATACTAGCGCTACTGATTGGTATTATATCTGGTACTTATTCGTCAATATTCAATGCATCGCCGCTCTTAGTGGTATACAACAATTGGAAGATCAAAAAGGCAAAAGCCACTAAATAGCTAATTGCCGGTTGTTATAAAGTAGGCTGCAATTCCAGCCGCAAGCAGTAATATCAGTACTAGACTAACCCATATCCACAACGACGATTTGCTGTTTACGGTTGCTGGCATAGTCGATGTACTTGATGCCTGCGCTGGAGTTTCGTTGCCTGTTGGGTCTATATCACTGGCCATGACAATACCGCTAGGGCTAGCAGGGTTTGATATGCTGTCGACGTAGTTGTTTGCTTGGACATGACTGTGAGGCGGAGGCAACTCTGGTACCATTAGCCTTTTGAGGGTAGATTGAAGCTTGTTGTCTGACGAGACTTTATTACTAGCCTCGGTCGCTTGGCTGGGGAGGGGGTTAGAGATATGTACGGGCATGGGTGACGGGTTGGCAGGCATTACCCCGGAATCGGTATAAAACCTTTGCGTATTACCGCAATTAGAGCACAAATAGCCCACCAAGCTTGGCGTCATAGTCGAGTTACATTCTGGGCAGTATCTATCCATTCATATGTTTTGGTTATGATAACAATTTTAGCACAAAAGTTATGCTTCAAAAAGTGTTGTTATTTTTACCGAGCTGTTATAAACTAGTATTAACAGAGGTAAAACAAATGTTACAGTATTTCATCACTTCCAAGACCAGACGCAAAATAATTACGCTATTTAGTAAATATCCAGATTACCGCGTACATATTCGAGGGCTTGCTAAAATTACCCGAGAAGACCCAGGTAATGTCAGTCGAGAGCTGGTACGGCTCGAAAAAATCGGCTACCTTAAAGCCTATAAAGAAGCTAATACTAAGGTCTATGGAGTCAACCAAAACTTTATATTATTCAAAGAGCTGCAAGGTATGGTTTTAAAGACATCTAATAAGAGGTCATGATGTAGATTAGTGGTAGTGTTATTGATAATAGGTTTTAACAAAAATAATAATAAAAAACAAAAGTGAGGTAAAAAAATGAAACAAATACAAAAAATAATCAAAACAGTCCGCTACACAGACTTTATATTTAGCAAAGAATCGAAGCTCGAAGATACCAAGAGATTTTTACAAGACGGTCGCAGGCAATATGTTGCAAGCGCTCCAGCTGGTTTTAAGCCCAGATCTAGCTCAGATTTTTTTATGCAATAATTTATAGTAGTGTACTTTAGTATTTTATGGTTATTTAGTTTAGACTATATTTATGCAGAAAACAGTGTGGGACGCCTCATCAGCAATCGAGTTATCAGACGATCCTGATATCACAAAACAACTCCTCAAAAAGCGCGGCCTAACAAGCAAGCAAGCCGATATTTTTCTGAAGCCAGATTACGACAAAGGTCTAACTGACCCTTTTGAGCTCTCAGGTATGTCAAAAGCTGTAGCAAGAATCGTCAAAGCAATAAATAAAAAAGAAAAAATTGTAATCTATGGCGATTATGATATCGACGGCCTGAGCTCGTCGGCGCTGCTTTATGATGCCTTCGATATGATGGGAGTAAAAGTATCGCTATATATTCCAGATAGGTTCGAGGAAGGCTACGGTCTCAACTCCAGTGCCATCGAGAAGCTCAAAGAGCAAAAAAACGACCTAATAATCACTGTCGATTGCGGTACCACAGCTCACCTTCAGGCTAAAACAGCCAAAGATATTGGCATTGACCTGATTATTACCGACCACCACGAACCGGATGGCGGCGCGCCAAAGGGGATTGTAGCTTGTGTCAATCCGAAGCTTGACAAGGACAGTACTCTACGAGATTTGGCTGGCGTAGGAGTAGCTTTTTATTTGGTCCGAGCAATTGCAAAAAAAACCAAGC
>JBAXMM010000026.1:0-7726 GCA_037134295.1 bacterium | reverse complement strand
CTGTTTTATTTATCAATACTTTAATTTGAGTAATGTTAATACAAAACGGTAGGCCATTTATACAACCCCCTCCGTAAACCCATAAGATTCATCACCCTACTATAACTGCCGCCCGCCGCGTGGTATGATTAAGCGTAATAATTATAACAATGAGGAAACTATAGTACGATGGATCAACAAGATCAAAATTCAGATTTAGTGCCAGCTTCTACTACACCCGCTAGCCCAGCCTCTGTTCCACCTCTTCCTGACCCTCCTGCTGCTGTTGTACCGCCTGTTCCTCCTCCTGTTGCTGTGCCGCCTGTTCCTCCTCCTGTTGCTGTGCCACCTTTACCAGCAGTTCCTGCTTCTCCCGTTGCTGCTTACCCTGAGCCTCCCGCTCCTGCACTTGTACAGCCACAAACAGCTAACACTATTGGCATCCCTATACCAGAAGGTAGCCTGAATTCTCAGCCGGCTAGTAATAATTACCCAAACCCCATGCCGAACCCCGCAGCCTATCCAGTCCAGACTCCTGCCCAAAATACTATGCCTAATGCCCAGCCGGTTTATCCTGCAGCACCTGGACCAAACGTAATGGCTGGCTATAATAGTATGAATGTACCGCCTGGCTATGCTCCAATAAATACAAAGCCTCCAAGAGGCAAAAAAATAATTATTATTGTCGGTGTTATAGCACTAGCCGCTGGCATAGCTGCACTAATATTTTACTTCGCTTACTGGACAAGGGCAGACGTGGTTTATTCGAGGTTTCAAAATCAGATCGCAAAAATTACTACCGAAACGCTAAATACCAATATTAAGTTAATAAATGATATTACATATAGCCTAGCGGTTGATTCACAAAGCACTGATATACCATTAAAGGCAGTAGCTACTGGAAGAATAGTAAGTAGTGGTTCTGAAAATACTGCTGATGTTACTTTCTCGAATGCTACTATTAATCTTTCTGCCAACACTATTAATAAAAATAACTCTTTTGATTTATTTGTAAAATATAAAGGTATTCAGAAATTTTATGATTCACTGCTGACAAAGGCTGATACCCAAGATATAGCTAGTGGCTTCAGTGCCACTCTGTCGGTACTCAAAAAATACGATAATAAATGGATTTCGGTTGACTTATCAAAAACCGGCCTAACATCAGCAGATACTAATGAAGCTATAACTCAGGAAGATTACAACTCAGTCCGCGACAAGCTATTGCCGATTTTTAAAGATCGATACATAGGGCTCAAAAAGTCAGGTGCAGTAATAACCACCTCCAACCCCAAAACTGAGAAGGTGGCAGGTAAATCTGCCTGGGCCTATGAAATTAAGTTTAATAAGAACAATTTCAACGCCATGCTAGACGAAATGATAAAGGCTGTAGATGCCACCAAACTTTCTGATTCTAAAAAGAAAGTACTTAAAGAAAGCCTAGATTATCAAAAAGACAATTCCTCTGGCCAGTCTAATAACGAAAACCAAGCTACTACTTACAGAATATGGCTAGAAAAAAATACCGGCTTACCACTTAAATTTAGTGCAAATAGCGAAAATAAATATAATGGAAAGGTAACCTCTTCGAGCGAATTTATCAGTGAGATATCAAGTATTTCTTCGAAAAATATCATAGCCAAAGTTACAGTCAGCAACAAAGAATTGGCAGAAGGCAGTTCTGTAGGTGCAGGCTCGGTATTTAGCTCTAATTTTAATATCGATAATAAAACTACTATAATCGCCGTCGATGCTTATTACGACCCAGATATTAGTAAAGATAATGACAAGATATCCGGAAAGTTTCAGCTATCTCCGGCTAGCAATAAGGCTCCTGTTACTAAGCCGGCTAGCACTGTGACTCTAGAGCAAGTAACAAATGAGTTGAACGCAAGTAGTGAGTAGTCCAAGAACTATTCCAACTCCACTAAAACCAATAAATACTACTCATACTGCCATAAATGCCGCCCGCCGCCAAAACTATTGGCGACCTAATAAGTACTGGTGTATAGTAATTAAATATATTTAATAAAGGAGTAAATTTAATGATTTTAAATATATTAGGTTATAGCTTATCAATAGTTTGGCTAATGTTCTGGATATTTTTATGTATTTTAGTAGCATTCTGGCCAGCATCAGTTGCCAAACAAAAGGGCCACAGCTTCTTACTCTGGTTCATTGTTAGCGTACCTTTCTGGTGGATCACACTATTTGTAACTCTCTTTTTGCTAGAAGATAAAAGCAAAAAAACCGATCACGAAAGCTAAGCTAACTACCTAAAAAATAACCCCCGCGTGGTAGAATAATAAGCATAAGTATAAACACCGTTCAGCTATAGTGTTGAACGCCTAGTTAAAAAACAACAATATACTATGAGCATAAAAACACGCAAAATTTTACCCGTCATTGGCCTCGCTCTTTTTGCTTTGGTATTTTTGCTGCGCCCGGGCGTTGCATCGGCTCACCAACCTCGCATCGTGGAAGATCGCGTGACGGTAGTAACGGAGCCGGAGGTATCAAAAGCCTACTACGCCAAGCTCGAAGGGGTGCCAGATATTTATACTATTAGCTCTAGCCAAGACTTTAACCTTTATGTTGGCATTTTGGTTCCGGATATTGCAGGCCAAAATAAAGATATAACTGTCGTAGTATTAAAAGACGGCAACCAAATTACCATTCTGGATAGTAATGCATTTGCATGGACGCAGCTTTATGAGCCATTTGGTGCTGACAGGTACTGGAAGGGAGGCGAGTACAGGGCAGCTGCCGGGCCAGGCAATTATGAGATCCGAGTAACGAGTACCAACAACGACAGCAAATACGCACTTGTTGTAGGAGAGTTAGAAAAGTTTGGCCTGAGCGATAGCTTAAGTGCAACCACATTAATACCTCAGATCAAAAAAGGTTTCTTTAACCAGTCTCCAATCGGCTTCGTGCTTTCGCCATTAGGATTAGGGCTAATCGCAATTATGTATATCTTGGCGTTTATTTTTGGATTTGCTTACCACGCATTACTAAAAAAGTTTGCCAAGGGCACTACTCGTGGGGCTGTCAGGAATATTGGCACCCCCGACCGCTTGCTGCGTGTAGCGATTGGGCTGGGGCTACTAATTTGGGCAATTACGACCTCCTGGAGCCCGGTTCTGCTATTCTTCTCAGGGTTCGCATTTTTTGAAGCCATATTTAGCTGGTGTGGCTTTTATGCCGCTCTTGGCAAAAAAACTTGCCCTGCTTAAGTAGCTGTGCCGATGAGTAACCGACCGCCGCGTGGTAAGATACAACCATAATAAGGCACTAACAATTATGAAGCTCAAAAACGATAAGTACCGGCATGCACGAGGGGGTTATTCGCGGTTGCTGGCCATATCTTGTCAAAAATGTGATGCACTGGTTTGTAACTACCAAAAGGACGGACCCGGGAGTTTACGACGAATGTACATCGACAGGATATCCGAACAAAAGGTGGCAATAACAGGCAATAGTTTGACCTGCAAAAACGGCCACATCTTAGGTACGAAAATTGTCTATGCCAAAGAAAACAGGCCGGCATTTAGGCTGATTACAAATAGTTTTATTAAAAAAATTATCAAATCATGAAGCTATTTCGCTACCGCAAACCATCACTTAAAACCCTCCTGGGCTATACTGCAGCCAAGCGCCGAATGAAACGCTCGCTAGGCATTAGCCAAGTTCAGGGCTGGACCCGCCCCAGCCGTATCAAGCAACGAATCAAGTACCGAGCGGGGCTGTATTCGGCACCAATCCGAGCGGTGCGCCAGACCAGCAAGGGCAAATTCGTGAGCTTTTTGGGTTGGTTTAAGTAGCTACAGTCAAATTATAAAATTATGCCTAGCTCAATCAAATCTTGGGTGGTGAGAAGTTGGGCAGCATTATTGTCTTCTACAATCTTTACTACCTCGGCCGATATTAGGTCGTGATCGCCATAAACTACTTTGCTAGTAATCTTGAAGGCAATCACAAAGCCGCAATCGGGCAGATACCCATAGTCTGAGCCATCAAGATTATAAGAGCTGATATTTTGTTTGCTCAAATACTTTGCTTTATCATAGCGAAGCCCACTTTTTTGGCCAAGCGGGCGAATGTATCTAGACTGTGGCTTGGCAAGACCTTGAAGTAAAAAATACTCCTTGGCGGACTTATCAAAAATATTTGCGTGGGTTTTGGTACCCCGATAAACGGCAATCACGTAGCTCTTGGGCTTAAGAGTTGCAGCTGTGGCATAGCTTACGATGTTCATATTTATTTTACCATCTGCAGCGAGTGTGGAGAGGCTATAGATTTGTTGGCTGACTCTGTTCCAGGGGCGACGGTTTTTAGCTGCTTTAGGTTTCATATATATACAAATATGATAACAGAATATATCGTTTTAGGGCTTAGTGTTATAAAATAAGTTTTAATGGACAGCAATTCAAAAAAACAAACCAAGATCTGTGCAGTCTGCAAAAAGCCCTTTACTAATCGCAAAAAGTGGGCCAGCCGTGGGCAGTGGGCGCAAATAAAATACTGCTCCGACCGCTGCCGAAAGGCTATTAAGACCTAGAATAGCCCTGCGATGCGGAGTAGAAATAACCCCACAAGAGGTATTAATAGGTTATCAAGGCCCTTGCTAGAAGAGGCTTCTATAATTGTAAGTATTATAGAGATCAGTACTATGCTAAATACATTTACTATGTTCGCCAGCCCAAACAGAATCAGTAGTGTAGATCCCAATGTTGCTGTGGATATGAAAAAAATCGCACTACCAAGATAAGATTTGTGCGAGTTTAAAATTGAAAACTGCTTATTGCCGTAGTGTTTTCCTATGACTGCAGCCAGCCCATCTGAAAGCCCAAGAGTTAGTACTACAAACAAATAACTAAAGAAACTAGGCTTTAGTAGGCACACTATAACAATTGCGAGAGGATAGTACACCTCACCAAGCGTAGAGCGCTCTACTGTATGAATAGCCTTAAATATATTGTAGCGTTTAGAAAAATATAAAACTGGCACAAATAGCCCGGCAACTACTGCTATCTCATAGTAACTAAGCCAGAAAGGCAAAACCGATATAATTATAGCCGAAAATATGTGCACCAGCTTCCTGCTTAACTCCTTGCTTATATGAAACTTATAATAAATTAGCTCTACTATTCCAAATAGTATGAGAAAACTAAGGCTGGCTAATAGTATTCGTATTGTCATTGCATATCTTCTTCTATCAACTTGCTAATTTCTTTGATCATTTCTGGGACTGGCCGATCGTTTATAAAAACCCGGTGGGCAAGTTTTGTCCCTAAATCAATCTCGTCTTTGATATCGGCCATACGAGTACCAAGATTATCACCTTGCTCTTGGCGAGACAGCAGCCTCTGATGCAAGTCATCTATAGGCGAGTGAATTTCATAAACAACATGATTCGGATAGTGTTTATTGATTAATTCAATTAGTGGGGCTCTAAGCATAACAGAGGGCACAGCACCATTCTTGGGTCTTTCTATTCTGGGTAAGCCGTACCAATAGGGCAGGCCGAATAATTGCACAGCTTCTAAAAACATATTGGCCATTAAATTTGCATTGAATTCCGCTAGGCTAACAAAAACATGCTCAGGATTTTGAGATTTTTTTTCACTTGGGCGCATTGGGCGAGTTGTCCAGGAAGGTGTCAGGCTTATTGCATTGCTTTCTATTAATGCCTTGGCAATCGTAGACTTGCCACTACCTGATGGACCTATAATAACTAGTATTTTGCTGAGATGTTTAGCGGGCATTTTTAGACATGCTGTTGTTAAACTTAATTTGATCTATGGCAGGCCAACAATATACAGCACCGGCAATTAATAAACAAGATAGAGTGATATTAAAGCTTGCGGCGCTACTACTATTGATCGAATCTAATACTGCAATAATGCCTATGGCAACGATATTGCCCAGCCTACCTATAAGAGTTATCCAGGCGAGTTGCAGTTTTAGTCCTTTTGATAGTGCAAGATGATAAAGCGAATATAGAATTACTAATGTACATATAGCCGATATAAGCACAAAGAGTATGTGGCTCCTAAAGACGTAAATTATAATTATTGAACCTAACAACCAAAATGTCCCAGAAAACCAGCTGGTAGCTTTTTGACCATACCTCACCAGGAAAGTTCTCTTTCCAAACTTTCGATCACCTATAACATCTCGATGGTCTTTCAAAGCTATCCTGCCAATAAACCCTAGATACAAGCCAGATAATATTAAGTAACTTGCTGTATTAAAGCTACCAGTATTAGTAAACACTCCTAGCAGATAAGGCAACAATACATACCCAAGCGGCAACAACAATAAAGCTATCACTCCTCTGTAGGAAATTCTTACTGGCGGCATAGAATATATATAGTTGAGTAATAGCATAACACCGACTAAAACAGCAACCTGAAGGCCCATTAAAAGGCTTAATATCATTGAGAGTATGGCCGAAAATATCGCTAATCTCCGCACCAAGACAATATTTTCAGAATCATCTATTAGCGGTCTTTCTTTTTCTTTTTTTAAATTTATTTTATCTATTTTTTCATCAGAAATATCATTAATCGAAGTCGCATTTACATACCAAAAAATAATTATCAAAAATCCTGATAACAAATTAATGGAAAGCCTAAATTCGCTGCCATTGGTTAATACGCCTATAATAAAAAATATATAAATCATCAGCACCGTCCTGAGTCGTGCTAATTGGCTAAATATTTTAAAATATTTTACATGCATTTAGAAGAGCCGGACGCCTTACATTGTAAATATGCTACAGTAAGAATTATAAACGAACCCACAATTGCCGATCCTGCAACCATAGTTATGATTCCGGTGATAGTTGCTATTATTTTTAGTACTGTATTTTTTTCGTAAGATTTTGCCTTTATTGTGGGGCTATTGGCATCACTAGCAACAAATGGTGGCTGCTGTTCAGTAATGGTTTGAATATTAGAATCTTGCGAAGATTGATCAGTTATTGTCTGACTATTTAGTGTATCGGAGCTTGTAATACTATTAGCGGCATTCGTCCTAGATTTTTTCTGGTCTATTATGGTTTTGAAATACACAAAAACAAATATCAACGAAGAGATAGGTCCCAGCAAGGCATAGAGCAGTAAATAGATCCACGAGTTTTTTATATTGTAATAAATGCAAGAAGAGACAACCCAAACAAAAGGAATAATGAAGGCTAGAAAAAGCCAAACATTGACGCCGTAATTTTGATAAAAATAAAAGAAAAACATAACTTAATCATAGCATTGTTTTAAAAATAATCATAAAAAGTGGGCCAGCCGCGGGCAGTGGGCTCAAATAAAATACTGCTCCGACCGCTGCCGAAATACTAAAAAATAGCCAGCAAGAGAAATAAAATGTTATATTATTGTTATGTCTAAACCGAATACTCCTTTAAATGGCTTGGTATCTGGTGTGGGGAGCTTTGTTAAAAACAACAAGGTCATTAGCGCTATATTGGCTATTGTACTGCTAGCGCTGTTGGCGGGCGTGGCATTTGGTGTTCTTGGTGGTTCGAGCTCAGCACCTACTCCCAGCCCTAACCCCAGCCCTACTCCACCTAGCCAGACAAAGCCAGACACCACCGAGCCGACTACCGAACCAGATACAGACCCTGTGGTAGCCTATGTACGCAAAAAAACTACCAACCCCACCCCGACCCCCACCACAGTCTGCCCGAGCATCACGCCAGCAGATATTGCGACCTCTGGCCCTGGCACTA
>JBAXMM010000025.1:0-7857 GCA_037134295.1 bacterium | reverse complement strand
ACCAGGTACTAAAAGACCTTGATGAATACTGCGCCCTCGACACACTAGCGATGGTCGAGATTTATAATTTTTTAGTAGAAAGGGCCAGCGGAAAAACCGCCGACGAAATCTTTACCGAGGCCAAAATGAGCGAAGGCCCAGTGCCAGAGTCAAGGCCGACCGAGCCCGAACAACTTTCGATAGATCTCTAATAAATATTACTTAATGAATAAAAAAAGGGGCCTCTACTAAAGGCCCCTTATATCGTGCACTTCTGGATTGAGGTGCATGATATATGTTTGATTTTATGTGTTAGCCGCTTCTAGTGGCTCAAGACGAGTTCTGGATACAGTCCTTCGTCGAAGTTATCTATGAAGCTGCCCATTGGTACCGGCACAGGTACGCCATACTGATAGCTAGCGGTGTGCTTCCAAATAACTAACTCGTAGTTGTATTCGAAAGATCCGGCAATGATTTTGGCGAACTCTTTATTGTCAGTAAAGATGCCTTCTTTAAACACCATTACAGTTGGGTCGATGTCGTGAAGAGCCCTGGCTATAACGCAGTTTCCAGGTGTTCGTTGGTCACCAGATGGTAGGCCGTCGAGGGGATGATACCCCGCGCTATTTCGTAGGCGGTTGACCCGCTCGAGTGTGAACTGTTCTTCGTTCATTATTCCCCCTATGTACTTGTACTCACCACGGATGATGCAGATTTTATTATACACCGTTTATTATTTAAAACACATCATGACACTAAATCCTCTATAGCAATAACTAGACGATATTTTTACTAGTTTGACATAACCAATATAATATGACATTATATTGGTTATTCGGCGTTCGCCGATGTACCCAAAAAATAAGGATTCAAAATGGCTACGATCGTGGTTATAGGAGACATTGGTATTGAAGAGTTCACTCCGCTATACGCATCATTATCTGACCGAGATGTAGAGCCAGTGGTGTACTTTCCCAACTGGGGGGAGATGCTCGGGACACTAAACGGAAAAATCTACGACAGCATAACTCAAGTAGCAGTCGAGCATTGCCGTAACGAGTTTCCGAGGGAATATATCCGGATGAGTGTATCTAGGTGTATTAAAAGGTACATGCGAGAGCGATTGCCACATTTGTCACCTGGAAGGATCAATGCAACCGTATATCGGTCGTCGCAGATATCCTCTGGACAAGGCAATGACTTGGTCAAGATATTGTACAATTATTGGTACGGCTATTTCTTTGATCTAGATGACCAAAATCCATTTGGGATGCTAGATTGAAAAATACAATTGTAGTTTGTGGGGATATACCTGACGATACCTACAAGCCAATAACTAAAAATTTTCGTAATCTCGGTATTGAGCCAGAAGTGATTAAGCTAAAAAGCGACTACTTCCCACGAGACGAAGAGTGCTTTGAGCTTTTTTACCTAACCATGGGTATATCCTCGGCCGATATGGCTACCATCTGCCGCAACCATGGAGTGACCGACCAGCAGATGCATGACTACATTCAAGATACCGAAGGGTCTTATGAGCTTGATCCATACCATTATGCTCGGCTAGCGATACTCGAAGATAATGACATCGACCTAGATAGTGTCGGAGCGGTTGTTTTTGACCACGAGCTAGGCTGGAGCCCAGGCGATATCGCAAAGTTATTCTTTGCAAAGATCGATATCTACAGCGCAACAAGAGCCATGGCCGTAGTCATTAATAAAAAGCTAGTTTACGCTCAGACCAAAGAGTTTGATATGACATATAACTTCTTTGTACGTGAGCACAATATACACCCCTTGTAAAAAGGGGTGTTTTTTATTTTTTGCTAGCTTTTGAGTTGGATTTGCGCTTTGGCCCGTGTGCCATGACACTATTACCGATAATACCAACTAGCGCACCGGAGCCGAATAATGCGACTGCGAGAGCAACGAAGATGTTAACAATCGGCACAGCGTAGAGACCAAGCACTACTACTGAACCTACTAGCATGGTACGAAATGGCTTGTTTTTGTGCTTGGTGAGCTTGGCGCCAACGCAATAGGCTGCTATTGGGCCGCTGAGCATTAGAGACATAACCCAAGCCGTGAAAATCAACCCACTGAGCGGGGCACCGATGATGGTGATAATCAGTAACAGGCAGAGCAGTGGGGCGACAAGCATGTTTAGACCACCAAGCACTAGGGATTTGCCAAAATGGTCCGTGAGCTGTTTGTCGGTGGTGATGTAGAACCTCGGAAAGAGCCAAACAGTAAGTAGGGAGACAACTAGTAGCGATACGAAGAACAGCAAGAAGCCAACTATTAGCGCCACGAAGCCGTTGGTTGCGCTGCTGCCAGAACCAGTATTGGTAGTGGCCGTTTTAGTAATTGTGCCTTGGGTTTTTGATGAGCCGTCGCGGGTTAGGTTGTTGGTACTGGCGTAATCGATTTTACCTCTAACATCGGCTGACGATCCAAGCTTTAGGGTGCCAAAGTTGCCCGAAAGATTTCGACCAATGATGCCGTCTATCGTAGCAGTGCCAGCATTGATATTGGCGTCTCTAGTAATGATACCGCCGGTGGTAACATTGCTGCCTACTAGCATGACATCGCGCCTGACGCGCGCGGTAGAATCGAAAGTGATGTTTTGGGCCAGTAGTGTAATACTGCCATCGACTGAGCCCGAGAGATTAAAATCTTGAGCGAAACTTATGATATCGCCGTCGATTCGCCCAGAAACAGTTAGGCTCTGTACGGCACAGTAGACGCTGCCGTTGACGCGACCAGAGATAGTGACCTTGCCACCAGTACAAAAAACGTCGCCATTGATATTGCCTTCGATATTGATATTGTCGCCACTAGTTGTCAGCGAAGAGTCGACGAGCTGATCTTTGGTGATTATTACATTGGTACCGGTGCGAGATTCTTGGGCTTGAGCCGAACCAGAAAGTGCTACTACCGCTAGTAATAAAACAGCTACAAAAGAAATTAGGTACTTTATTTTTGACTTCATATTATGGCCTCCGTTATTTAATATATTTGTCTATTATTATAACAGCTATGTTTTTTTTGTCTAAACTCTTATGCTGGTCGACTAGTGTTGAAGCAGCCTGGCTTAATTACTTAGTTTTTTTTGTAGCGTAGGTGATACATAATAATCAAATAACTTGCTATACTAAGGGCTATGATAAAAGTTAATGATGTATCAAAAACCTACGGCAAGGGCGACAATCTATTTACGGCCCTATATAAAATAAGTCTTGAGGTGCCAGAAGGTTCGACGGTGGCAATAATAGGCAAATCGGGCTCCGGCAAATCGACCCTGATGCACATTATGAGCGGGCTCGACCATGCCTCTAGCGGCGAGGTGGTCATAGGAGGCAAGACGCTAACTGAGATGAAAGCTAAGCAAATCGACGCTTTTAGGGCCTCGGAAATGAGTTTTATATTTCAGGCATTTTTTGTGGAAGCTAATCAAACTTGTTTCCAAAATGTGATGCTACCACTAGAGATTGCCAAGACACCTAGAGGGCAGCGTAAAAAGCGAGTCGAGGCGGCCCTTAAGGCAGTTGGCCTAGAAGAGAAAGTCGATGCATTGGCCTCGACGCTGTCGGGTGGGCAAAAGCAACGCCTGGCTATAGCCAGAGCAATAGTCAATAAGCCTAAAATAATCTTTGCCGATGAACCTACCGGAAACCTAGACAGTTCTACCGGCGAGCTAGTTATAGATTTGCTTTTTGATTTGAATAAAAAGCTTAAGTGTACACTAGTGGTGGTGACTCACGACAACGAGCTAGCTGATAAGTGCGATATTCGAATCGAAATGAAAGACGGCGAAATAATATCGGCTTCAAATTCTAAAGCCAAAAAAGAGGTTAGGCGAGTATGACAACACGCGACATAATACGGCGCTCTGGTCGAAGCCTAAAAAGTGCCAAGGGCCGAACCATACTGACTGCACTAGCTATTGCAGTGGGCACCTTTGCTTTGACTCTGACACTAGCAGCCAGCAATGGCGCAACGGCTTACGTAAATAAAATAATCAATGATAACTTTGACCCCAGTGAGCTAATAGTAACGGCCGACCCCTCACTTTTCGGTCAGGCCAACACAACTAACCCCAAGGAATACGACCCGAGCTTTGGGACCGGCGTATCGAACTCTGGTGCTACCACACAGATAAAAAAGATTACCCAAGCCGATATCGATTCGATTACGAAGGTCGAGGGGGTCGCCTCGATCCGCGAGGATATAACTGTCAATGCCCGATACATCACCAGAGAAGGTCAAAAAAAGTATGTCACCACTATTGCTTCTTTTAACCCTGCTCAAAAACCAGACTTGCTTGCAGGCGAACTGACTTCTAACTTCGATGGCGCCAAGCTAATTTTGCCAGAAGGCTTTTTGCAATCGTTGGGCTTTAGTAGCGCCGAGAATGCAATCGGGAAATCAGTGATTGTTTCGATTCCTAAAAACTTCTCACCAGATCAGCTCAAAGCTCAGCTTTTGGCCGGCTCATTTGCACAGACACCAGAGCAGCTGGCAAAATCGATTCAACAAAACGCCGACAACGTTGTTTTCACCGTGGCGGCAGTCTCTAAAAAACCAGCTACATCTCGGCCTGGTACTGAGCTGTATGTATATACCTCGATCGACGAAGCTCGTGTGCTAAATGACATATCGACTAGCGGCGGAGCCGACTTCCGTAAATACAACTCAATATACGTCAAGGTCACTGACGGCAATAAAGCTAGTAACCTCAATGCCGCAGCTGGCAGTATTCGAGATCTAGGCTTTCAAGTCCGGACGGTTAAGGAAACTCAAGAGTTTCTGACAAATATCATAGGGGTACTGCGCGGAATAGTGGCGGGCTTTGGACTAATTGCAATTATTGCTTCGGTCTTTGGGATAGTAAATACTATGTATATTTCGGTACTCCAAAGGACACGCGAGATTGGCTTGATGAAAGCTCTAGGTATGCGTAAACGTGACATCGGACGGCTCTTTAGGTTTGAGGCTGCTTGGATTGGTTTTTTGGGAGGCACTATTGGCTCGATCTCGGCGGTGGTTTTGGGGATTGTATTAAACCCCTGGATAACTAAGCAACTTAATTTGAGTGCCGGGACTAAGCTTCTAATATTTATGCCTTTGCAAATTATTGCCTTGATAGCGATACTGATGGCTATATCGATTATGGCTGGCTGGTTGCCATCTCGTAAGGCTGCAAAGCTCGACCCGATTGAAGCATTAAGAATCGAATAAGCACTGGCCCCCGTAGCACAGAAGTTTTTTGTGCATCAGAGCTAAATAGCTATGGCTTATAGTCTAATCTTGGTGTAAAATTAAATCTTATGAAATATGCATTTGAGCTAAAAAACGTTAAAAAATACTATGGAAAAGTAGTAGCTCTAGACGGCGTGACTCTGCGCGCTGAAGAGGGAAAGATATTCGGAATGCTAGGCCCTAATGGTGCTGGCAAGACAACTATCGTAAAAATACTTAGTACTCTTATAGAGCCAGATAAAGGTATTGCTGCTGTGGCCGATATAGATGTTAGCCTAGACCCTACTAGTGTTCGTAAAACAATCGGACTAGCTGGGCAATTTGCTGCTATCGACGAATTTTTAACTGGGCGCGAAAACATATACATGGTGGGGCTTTTGTATGGCCTAAAGTCCAAAGAGTCTAAAAAGCGCACCACAGATATTTTGGAGCGACTTAACCTAACGGATGCAGCCGATCGGCAGGTAAAGACGTACTCGGGTGGAATGCGTCGTCGTCTTGACCTTGGTGCTAGTTTAGTTGGGCACCCTAAGATTTTATTCCTAGACGAGCCAACCACCGGGCTAGACCCTCGAACCCGTAAAGAACTGTGGGAAATTATTCGCGACCTGGCAAAAGACGGTACTAGCATCCTACTAACAACCCAGTACCTAGAAGAGGCCGACGAGTTAGCCGATAAGATTGCCGTGATAGATTATGGCAAGGTGATTGCCGAAGGCACTAGCGCGCAGCTAAAAGCCAAACTCGGCGGCGACATGGTGGAGTTTGAAATGACTAACGAGGCTGATTACCACAAGGCACTGGAAGCCACCAAAGGCATCAGCAAGGGCATTAAGAGTGATGACTTTGATCTAACCATTAAGATACCCGTCAAACATAGTGCGACTGATTTGTTGAAAATTACTCAAATTGTAGATCGAGCCGGCGTTAAACCACAAAATATTTCATTACACAAACCAACGCTCGACGATGTCTTCTTGGCAATTACTGGCAAAAAACCAAAGCACAAGCTTCCAGAAAAATCTAAAAGGGGGAAGCAATAATGACAACTGTACTAGCGGGCTTCAGGGACGGTTGGATCGTAACAAGGCGTAATCTCTTACGCTATATGCGCTTGCCACAGCTAGTGGTGATTTCATCAATTCAACCAATAATGTTCTTGACTCTATTCAATTTTGTATTTGGAGGTGCTATTGGCGCAACTGTGGCCGGTGGTGGCGCTTATATCAATTTCCTCTTGCCAGGTATTTTGGTGCAGACTATTTTATTTGGATCACTCCAAACTGGTGTTGGTCTATCGCGCGACCTAAATGCTGGTATTATAGATAGATTTCGTAGTTTACCGATGAGTCGCAGCGCAGTGCTAACCGGCAGGACGTCGGCCGATATTATTCGCAGCTCGCTGGTTGCAATGATACTTCTAGGTATGGGCTATGTGTATGGTTTTAGATTCCAAAATGGTGCAGGCGACGCAGTCATGATGATTGCCCTAATACTGGCCTTTGGGTACGCTTTTTCGTGGATTGCTGCTTTTGTAGGATTGGCAGTAAAAGACGAAGAGACCGCTCAGCTAGCAGGATTTTTATTTATATTTCCGCTAACATTTGCTAGTGCCACATTTGTGCCAACCGCTACAATGCCACACTGGCTGCAAGTTTTTGCTAATAACCAGCCAGTTACCTTTGCAGTTACGGCAGCAAGGCATTTTGCCCTCGGCACACCTTCGGGTGGAGCAGAGTGGAAATTGCTAGCCTGGATAGTAGGTATACTCTTGGTATTTATTCCGCTTTCGATTTACTCATATAAAAAACGTAGCTAGCGTTTGGCTGAACTGCGACACAGCGCACTGCACTACTCTATATCGATAAGAGTGCTGCAATAATAATTGCTCTTTTAGGCTTTATTCTGTGTTGATTCATAGGTGATTTTATGTTATTCTAAGCGCCAGTACCTACAAAAGGAGGCTTCAGGTGAAGCTCAAAAATAAAATTGCCTTGTTTGTCGCAGGGCTATTGGCCGGATGGGCGTTGGCTCCCCGCCTCAATAGTGCGGCAAATAGTTTTGCGGAGCAAATCCTGTGAAACCCCCAAAGCGCAAGTTTAAACTGTTCGGATCGGGGCTAACTATTGCCGCACTACTGGCAATAGCTGGGCTCTGGATCATCAAGAAGAAAGAAGATTGATGAAGACAGAACCACCAAAAGCAGTGGTAATTGCTACCTTCGGTGTAGCAATAGGCTTAGTCGGACTGTTACTGTGGGTGATAAGAGCTCCACAGATAGACACACGGGATGTTAAAAAAGCCCAAAAAAAGCTCAGGCAGCAGGCAAGCTGTGATGAGCTTTATGATATCATTTAGCTCGTAATGCAATGGTGCCCTAGTCTTATTTTAGATTAGGGCACATTTTATTATTGAAATATTTTTGTAGTAATAAAATTAGCGCAGAGGTAGCTGCTAAATTATAATTTATGTTCCGTTTGCTGATTTAAAGATCGGCTTTTTTGGGTAGCTTTAGCTCGATATTACCCTCGAGCTGTTTATCGGGGCTATCGTCGATGCAAGCTTCGAGCTCTTTTTTGATTAAACTTTTGTCGATGTCTTGGCCAATAAAAACAA
>JBAXMM010000024.1:0-8084 GCA_037134295.1 bacterium | reverse complement strand
GCTCATATGTAAAGTAGAGCCACCTAGAAGCGAAGAAGAAATCGCTGCTCTAGACGAAGAAATAGGCGATACTATACCTGAAGGTGCCGAAGATGAAGCTGCTGAAGCAGGCGATACAGCAGGCGAAACAAAGGAAGGCGAGTCTAAAGAGGCTGATGCCAAATCAGCATCAGACGAACCAAAAGCCAAAGAGTAGATCTCAGAAGCCAGGCTCTATAATAAGCCTACTAACACAAAAAAAGACCCTACTGGGGTCTTTTTTTATTGGCTATCAGGCAGTCTTTAGTAGCTTATTGAGTTGTCTTTGGTTGCTTACCGTATTGTAACTAGCCATATACTTCACGGCAGCACCAAGGCTAATTGGCTTAATAGTATTGAGCACAATTTTTATAAGCTCATTATTTGGCAATATAGTTATTCGTGATGAAACAATTTTTTGTTCTATATTGTCGATCAATAAATCTATGTTTGTGCTAGGGAGTTCAGAATCGTCAAAGACCATTATAATACTTTTTGTTAGAACTGATCGATTGTACGGCATCGTAGTATTTTGTGCAGGGTACTTAATGCTGAGCCAGCCCATAGAAGGTTTCTCATAGGTAGTTACAGAAGCATAGCACTTCTGGCATGATTTACGCCTCCACGTCTGCGTACCAGACTTGGTAGAGCGCGAATTGGTGGTTTTGAGGCTTTTATTTCCACAAATAGGGCATTTCATGTATATATGTTGTCATATAAGTATAAGAATTACTAGTGGAAAACTTTTTTTGACTGTGGATTGTCTTAAGATTTGTCTGTTTTTCATGTCAACTTGTTCGTATTATGTTTGCTTTATCACCTTTAAACCTGCATAATTAGATTATGCTTCCTGAATATTTAATCAAACCCCAATCCAGCCAGTATTCGACTATTTATATTGATATGAATTCGTTTTTTGCATCTGTTGAGCAGTTTTATAGCCCCCACCTGAGAGCTAAGCCCGTAGCTGTATCGACTGCACCATCTTCTGGGGGTAGTATTGTCGCAGCCTCTATAGAGGCCAAGCGCGCGGGAGTAAAAACAGGCACCAAGGTTGCTGAGGCCCGTATGATGTGCCCAAATATAGTGATTGTGCATGATAGCCCTAACTCCTATCGGCATATCCATCGGCAAATTATGCAAATACTACATGGTACCCCTTGCCATGTCCGTGCTAAGAGCATCGACGAGGCTTATCTGAAGGTTCCGTCATATCTACAGACCAGAGAAGGGGTCTTGAGCTTAGTGGAGGGTATTAAATCTAGCCTAATGGGCCTTTACGGTGAGCATATCCTGTGCTCGGTGGGCGTAGCTAGCAACATCTGGCTCGCCAAGATGGCATCGAATAGCCAAAAGCCCGACGGCTTGGTGATGCTCGACAAAACCAACCTCGTTGGATTCTACGGGGGGCTGAGTTTGGTAGAGCTAACTGGAATAAACAGGAAAATGGCCCGCCGGATGTACGATATAGGCATCCAGAACCCTATAGATCTCTATAATGCGAGCTGGAAATACATCAATAACAAACTTGGCATTAATGGTGGTAAGTGGTACCTCAGGATGCGAGGCTTTGAAGTGGATATTGACGTTATAAAAGCCAACAAATCTATCTCCCACCAGATTACAACCATGCCGAACCCACCAGATACAATTGTAGGGCTTACAACGTATGCCAATAAGATAGCCATAACATTAGGGAGTAGACTCAGAAAAAAGAATCTAGCAGCTAGCGGGATATCAATCTATGTGCAATTTTTGGGTGGTAATTGGCAGGGCTATACCCTTAGCAATATTGCGTTTTTCAGATCAGATATAAAAATAATTTCTTTGACTAAAATGTTGTTAAAAAAACTAATAATAAGCTCCGAAGTTCGCAAAATAAGCATAACTTTATTTGGTATGGGCGATTCACGCCAGCTAGTGTTTGACCTTTTTGACCGTCAAAAAGAGCTGTCGTTGTCCTTGGCAGTCGATAAAATCAACAGCAGCTATGGCAACAATACCATAATGCCACTTAGGAGCTTCATGGCTAGCCATATAGAGCTCAATAGAGTTGGGTTTGCTGGCGATTTGCTACGTGAAAACACATTTTAGCCAGGCCAAGCCACATCGCTTCAAAACCAAGGCTAGTGCTGGCAAAAGGGCGATCAAGATTGAAAATAGCCATGAAATAGGTTAAAATCAGGCAATCGCGGGTCCTTAGCTCAGTTGGCTAGAGCGCTTCCTTGACGTGGAAGAGGTCAGAGGTTCGAGTCCCCTAGGACCCACCATAAAAGTATGAAAAAGATTACAAAGGCAATAATACCTGCCGCAGGTCTTGGTACGAGGTTTTTGCCACAAACCAAGGCTATGCCCAAAGAGATGCTACCTATAATAGATAAGCCGATTATTCAATATGTAGTTGAAGAGGCTGTTGCTGCAGGAATTACCGATATTATAATAGTTACAGGTATGCACAAGCGTTCGCTTGAGGACCATTTTGATTACAATGCCGAGCTAGAGAGTCGACTTATCGAGACCGGTAAAGAGGATCTGGCAAAAGAAATCCACCGTATCGGAGATATGGCTAATTTTATCTACGTTAGGCAAAAAGGCTACTATGGCAACGGAACTCCAATATTGAATGCTTCACATTTGATTGGCGAAGACGAACCATTTCTTGTACTCTGGGCTGACGACTTTGTGGTCAGTAAAAAGCCACGGGCCCAGCAGTTGGTTGAGGCCTACGAAAGGCTCCAGGCACCAGTCATAAGCCTGATAGAAGTACCGGATGAAGATACAACCAAATATGGCATGGTAGATGTAGATAAGAGTCTGGATGACAAGACTTTTAAGCTCAAAGATATTATAGAAAAGCCAGCCGCTGGCGAGTCACCAAGCAATTACGCTGCTGTTGGGGGCTACATCCTGACACCACAAGTCATCAAGTTTCTTTCTGGCCTGAGCCCAGATGATAAAGGTGAGGTTTATCTTACTACTGCTCTCAGAAATTATGCCAAATCAAACGATCTGTACGGCTTAAAAATAGAGGGCAACTGGCATGACACCGGCAACAAGGAAAAATACCTAGAGGCCATACTCGATGTGGCGCTTGAAGATCCGGATCTATCTAAAGTAATCCACTCTTTCTTGGGTAAAAAAAATCGATAGCGCAATGGTAGAGGATTGTAAGTTTGGGTTTTCTACTACTGATAATGACAACATGAGCTTTGTTTATGGAGACGAGTCGAAAGTTGCGCAAGCAAGATCGAATTATTTGCGCAAACAAGGCATAGCAAATAAAGACGCTGTTTTTATCAAGCTGGAGCATGGCACTAATATACATAGGGTGGGGCTACAGCATCAGGGGAACTTGCTTGATCCAGCTAGGCAGGATGAAATCATAGGCGACGGGCTGATTACCAATCAGCCTGGGCTTACACTTTTTTTGGTGGTGGCCGATTGCATTGGGGCGATAATTTTTGATCCAATCAGCAAGTCCATTGGCTTAGTTCATGCCGGTCGAAAGGGAATTGAGCAGAATATACTCAAAAAAGCGATTGACGCCATGGGTGTAGAGTATGACACAGAGCCAAGTGATCTAATTTTGATTACATCCCCATCCATATCTGCCGAATCTTATATTTTTGATGACCCAGAAGGAATCGATATGCAGTTTTGGGGCCAGGATGTATCAAAAGGCAAGGACGGAAAGTACCATATGGATATCAAATCTAGGTTTGAAGCCCAGGCGATCAAAGGCGGCATTAAAAAATCCAACATAACAATTGGCCCTATCGACACTTTTACAAATAAAAGTTATTTTTCGCATCGTCGTAGCATGGCTACTGGCGAGAGAGAAGGTCGGTTTGCTGTGTACGCAGTAATTAAAAACTAGTTTGTAGCTAAAAATACAACAGTATGAGTACGATTGATAATAAATCTAACTATGTCTTGATAAAAGTAGGCTTTTATACTAAAATTATAGATATCAATAAGAGCGTTTGAGCTAAAGTCTAACCAGCTTATGGCGAGCTCCGAAGCCTGATCGTACAGGGCAAAAAGAGAGATCCGCCACGGATAAGCCAAGTGGAACCTCCCAGTAGAACTGGGACTTGGCAGCAAAAGGCGGGTTTTTGTTAAAAAAAGAAAGGTATATATGCAAAATAAAGACAATCTTCATAAAATCAGACACAGCCTAGCGCACATCATGGCATCAGCCATCCAGAAACTACGGCCCGAAGCTAACTTCGGGGTTGGTCCCGCCATCGAGAATGGCTTTTATTATGATGTATTGGTTGATAACAACATTGCAGAAGAGGATTTGAGCTCAATCGAAGACGGCATGCGTGAAATTATTGCTAGCAAAGTAGCATTTGAGCACGAAACCTGGCCAATCGATAGAGCGATTGAATATTTTGAGTCTAAAAATCAGAAATTCAAGGTTGAGCTGCTAAAAGATTTAAAGACCAAGGGTTCTACTGCGGTTAGCGACGCTGGTGATGCAGACCTCGCTGAAGGTGCAACCGAAGGGGTGACAGAAGTTAGTATTTATAAGACTGGCGACTTTGTTGATCTTTGCAGGGGCCCGCACATATCAAATACTTCTGAGATAAGCGCAGATAGTTTTAAGCTCACTAAGCTTAGTGGGGTATATTGGCGAGGCAAGGAAGCTAATCCTCAGATGCAGAGATTGTATGGATTGGCATTTGAATCGGCTAAAGAGCTCGGACAGCACCTCAACATGATTCAAGAGGCTGAAGCTCGTGATCATCGTAAGCTAGGTGCCGAGCTCGATCTGTTTGTGTTCTCGGAGTTGGTAGGATCTGGTTTGCCACTATTTACGCCCAGGGGAACTATCTTGAGGGATCTACTCAATGACTTTTCGCAGTCGCTGAGACTGAAGGCTGGCTTTGAGAAAGTCTGGATACCCCATATTGCCAAAACTGACCTCTATAAGTCTTCTGGACACTGGGATAAGTTCGGTGATGAACTGTTCTTGGTTAAAAGCCAAGAATCGAGCGATGAGTTTGCTCTCAAGCCTATGAATTGTCCGCATCACGCCCAGATTTTTGCCAGTAAACCCAGGAGCTACCGCGATTTGCCAGTGAAATACCTCGAAACAACCACTGTTTATCGAGATGAGAAAAAAGGAGAGCTTCAGGGGCTATCGAGAGTTCGCTCAGTCACACAAGACGATAGCCATGTATTTTGTACCCCTCAGCAGGTCGAAGAAGTGCTGGGCATGCTACTGGATATCACCAAAGAGTTTTACCGTGCCTTCGATATGGAATTCACAGCTCGGCTGAGCCTGCGCGACGATTCGGACACCTACCTAGGCGACAAGTCTCTATGGAAAGATGCCGAGAGCATACTCAGAAATGTTTCTAGCAATCATGCCCTAGAATATTACGAAGAAACTGGCGAGGCAGCATTTTATGGTCCCAAAATAGACTTCATGGCCAAAGACTCCATAGGCAGAACCCATCAAGTGGCTACGGCTCAACTCGATTTTGTTCAGCCCGAGCGATTCGGCCTTAGCTATACAGATAGCGACGGTAGCGACAAAGTACCAATGATGGTGCATTTTGCATCGCTAGGCTCTATCGAGCGCTTCTTGAGCGTTTATATCGAGCATACCGCCGGGGCCTTCCCATTGTGGCTGGCACCAGAGCAGGTAAGAGTAATACCGATTTCTGAAAAATTTGAGCAATACGGACAGGCAGTCCTCAATTCATTGCTGAGCAATGGAATCAGAGCTTCGGTAGACAATGCCTCAGACTCGCTAGGCAAAAGAATCCATAATGCCGATAAGCTCAAGCTCCCATATGTACTGATAGTCGGTCAAAAAGAGCAAGAATCTAACCAAGTTGCCGTTCGCAAGTATGCTGTCGGAGATCAGGGCTCAAAAGGTATCGAAGAGCTAACCAGCGCACTCCTAGAAGACATTAGTAGCCGAACTAATAGCTAGATTGGCCCCATTAAGCATGCCTAGAAATTCAAAAATGGTAGTCATATTGGGCCCAACCGCATCTGGTAAGTCAGAGCTAGCAATGAAATTAGCCAAAAGATACGATGGCGAAATAATCTGTGCCGATTCGCGTACAATTTATAAGCACCTAGACATCGGAACAGCAAAACCAAGCATTCAAGACCAAAAAGAGGTTAAGCATCATCTTCTCGATGTAATTGAGCCCAATCAGAGCTATAGTGTTGTAGATTTTAAAACAAACTGTGAAAAAATAATCCAAGACATACAGCAGCGAGGCAAGCTCCCACTGCTGGTAGGAGGTAGTGGCATGTATATTGACGCAGTCTTGTACGATTATCAATTTAGGTCCGTAAAAACCGGCCTGAATATCGAAAATATGACTAATGAGCAAAAAATCGCTAAAGCACAGGAAATTTACCCCGCCGAGACGGCGAAAATAGACTCAAATAACATGCGCAGGATAGAGCAGTTATTGACTCTTGGACCCACCACCACTAATGATAGGGAATCTATAAAAATAGATTGTAAAATAATAGGCATAGATATAAAAAAGCTTTTATTAAAGCAAAATATAGCTAGTCGCACTAAGCAGATGTTGAGTAAAGGATTTATTCAGGAGGTTACATATATCCGCAAACATTATGGTGATGATTGCCGCGCCCTAACAACTACTGGCTATAGCCAAGTAGTTGATTACCTTGCTAATCAAACGACCATTACTGAGCTTGAGGACTCTATCAATAGCTCCACTGCTGAACTCGCTAAAAAGCAAATTACCTGGTTTAAAAGAAACAACCAGATTAACTGGGTTAATAGCTACCTTGAAGCCAACATTATCTGCTCTGAATATTTGAGAGGTATCTGATACAATAAAGCATATGCGTAGTTTACTTGCTATCTTGGCGGCCAAAGCCGCTTTCAGAATAAATCGGCTGACAGGTACAGGTGGTACATCGTTACCTGGTATGGTGGCCCAAAAAATTGATAAGGACATACTCAAGAAGCTTGTTAAAAACAACTTCCCCAGGGGGGTTATTGTTGTGACAGGCACCAATGGCAAGACTACCACTACAAAGCTGATAGCAGATATCCTAGAGTCTAATGGCATTAGTTACGTTTATAATCGAACTGGCTCTAATATGGAGAGAGGCCTAATAACTTCAGTGGCTCTAGAATCAAATATTACCGGCAGAGTTTCTGCAGATGTCGGGCTTTTTGAAGTCGATGAGGCCTATATGCCTAAGGTTTGCCGAGCGATTCAGCCCAATGTAATACTTGTTAGCAACCTGTTTAGGGATCAGCTCGACAGATTTGGCGAACTCGATAAGATAGCCAGAAGCTTTAGGAACCTAATCGAAGAGCTCGAAGCTACCCAGCTAGTTTTAAATGCCGACGACCCTTTGGTGGCCAGCCTTGGGTACGAGCTCGAAAGTGAAAAAAAAGTTACTTATTTTGGTGTCGGCGACTATTCTGGCCCTAAATTGGAGCACGATCGTACTGCTGATAGTATATTTGACCCATTTACGCAAGAAAAGTTGTACTATACACAACACTACTTCAGCCACTTAGGCAAGTACAGGGGTAAGGGTGGGGCTTTTAGGCGACCAAAGCCCGACTACCAGGCTAATAATCTGAAACAAAAAGGCATAGAATCGATCCAGTTTAATATCAATAGATCAGACGACTTGGTTGAGCTTAAAATTCCGGGCATTTTTAATGTCTACAATGCGATGGGTGCGTTTTCTGCAGTTAAGGCTAGCCTCAACCTGGAAGATGATCAGATAACGAAGGCCATTACCGGATCGACAGCAGCCTTCGGGCGTTCTGAAGTACTCAACTATTTTGGACGAGAGGCCCTGATACTGCTAATTAAGAACCCAACAGGTCTAAACCAAATAATACAGACCTATCTGCTGAGCGAAAACGACAGACTTCTGGTTTTTATTATTAATGATAGCTATGCCGACGGTCGCGATATAAGCTGGCTCTGGGACTCCGCATTGGAGGATCTGGCGCACTATAAAGGAAAGATACTAGTTGGGGGCTCTAGGGCAGATGATATGGCTCTACGACTCAAGTATGCGGGCAAGAAGGA
>JBAXMM010000023.1:0-8110 GCA_037134295.1 bacterium | reverse complement strand
GTCGCAAAATCAGCTATCAATTGTACTCTTGATGTCAATATAATTCAAGGGTTAGCTGGGCTAGCTTATAACTCTGTTTTCACCGTTATTGAGGTTTTGGCGTCGTTTTTCACTGTTTTCGCTTTTGTCTTGCATACTCGCGACTCTGGATATTTCATTTTGACCCAATTCGCCCTCGAGCCATCCGCCACGACTCACTACATCGGCCCTGATTGATGCCTTGCCAGCTAAGATATCAGCAGCTAGCCTGTGCCTGCCACCTCCAATAGTCCAGTAAAACTTGTCGTCTTGGTCTCGACTTAGTGTAAGGTATACGCGGTCCATACGGTCGGCTTCCTCGCGGTTGGTTTCGCTTGAGAGCCAGTCGATTCTGTCTTTACTTGAGACGCCATCTTTAGATTGGCTACTCATCTGGGCTAGTAGATCTGTAATTTGCTGACTTTGCAATAACTCGGCGATTGGAACATTACAGCTACCAAATATTACGGCTTTTGTCTGCTCTGGATTATTATAATCCAAAACTTTCTCATGGCGCGCCGGCAGCTTGCCTGCTAGATCCTTCATGTCTTGGCTAAATTCTTCGACAGCGGCGCCTTGTTCGTTATTAGCTATCGACTCCCGTAGCTCGAGGTAGATGGTGCTGGGGGGCTGATTGCTCGATTTTGATATAGGCTCGCGGTTCATTTGATTCTCTGGCTCTTAACAACATCAGCGATTTCTTCGATCTGGTCACGCAGCTCGGCGGCCTTCTCGAATTGCAGGTTAGCAGCTGCCAGCTCCATCTGCTCGGTCATTTGTTTTTCAAGAAAGGCGAGCTCGTCTTTTGGCACTTTATAAAAGTCGATGGTTTCGAGGTCGGCTTTTTCGGCTTCAGCTTCGGCTCGCATGCTCTCTGATATAGCCTTCTGAATCGTGGTCGGGGTAATATTGTGCTTTTCGTTGTAGCGTTGCTGTAATTCGCGGCGATTATTGGTGGTTTCGATTGCTCGCTGCATACTGCCCGTCATATTGTCGGCATATAGTATTACTTTGCCATCTTGATGGCGAGCTGCTCTACCGATAGTCTGTATTAGAGCCGTCTCGGATCGCAAAAAGCCTTCTTTATCGGCATCAATAATTGCCACCAGACTTACCTCTGGCAAATCTAGCCCCTCGCGCAAGAGGTTAATACCGACCAGTACATCATAAACGCCAGCCCTGAGGTCTCTTAATATATCTACTCGCTCCATAGTATCGACATCCGAATGAAGGTACTGGACCTTTATCTTTAACTCGCTGAGGTAGTCGGTGAGATCTTCCGACATACGCTTGGTCAGTGTTGTTACTAGTACGCGTTGGTGTTTTGCTACTCGGTCGCGGATTTCTGCGATTAAGTCATCGACCTGGTGCTCGCTAGGGCGGACCTCGAGTATCGGATCGAGCAACCCGGTCGGGCGAATAATCTGCTTAACTATCTGCTGCGATCTGCTGAGTTCGTATGTGCTTGGTGTAGCCGAAACATAGATAACCTTATCGACGTGGCGCTCGAACTCGCTGAAGTTGAGTGGTCTATTGTCCAGGGCGCTAGGAAGCCTAAATCCGTGCTCGATGAGGTTTTCTTTGCGTGCCCGGTCGCCGGCATACATTCCGCCAACTTGGGGAATCGACATATGGCTTTCGTCGATAAGCATCAAGAAGTCATCGGGAAAATAGTCCATTAGTGTGGCCGGCTGCTCGCCTGGCTCGCGGTTGGTGAGGTAGCGTGAGTAATTTTCGATACCCTTGACGTAGCCGGTCTGCTCCATAATCTCTATATCATACTTAATGCGGCTCTCGAGTCGTTGGGCTTCGATGAATTTGGCATTTTTCTTAAACCAAGCTACTCGCTCTTCAGCCTCGGCTCTGATTTCACTGATAGCTCTTTGTAGTTGATCTCTTGGGGTAACGTAGTGCTTGGCCGGAAAAATACTAACATTGCTGAGCTTTGCAATAACTTCACCTGTTAAGTAGTCTATTTGCTTGATAGAAGCTATATCATCTCCAAAAAACTCAATCCTGTAGGCACATTCCTCACCAATCGGAAATATATCTAGGTTTTCACCACGAACCCTAAAACTACCGCGCTCAAAACTAATATCATTGCGTTGGTATTGAATATCGTTGAGCTGCCGCAGTAGTTTGTCGCGCTTACGAACATCTCCTACACTAAGCTTAATTGTCATGCTGGAGTAGTCTTCAATACTACCAATACCGTATATACAGCTGACAGATGCAATAATAATAACGTCCTTGCGGCTAAGCAAGCTAGCTGTAGCGGCATGTCGCAAACGATCGATTTCTTCATTTATAGCACTGTCTTTTTCGATATAAGTATCACTGCGTGCGATATAGGCCTCTGGTTGGTAGTAATCGAAGTAGCTCACGAAGTAATGAACTGCATTATCTGGAAAAAATTCCTTGAACTCACCATAGAGCTGAGCTGCAAGAGTTTTATTATGGCTCAAAACCAAAGTCGGCTTACCATAATTAGCAATGACATTGGCCATAGTAAAGGTTTTGCCTGAGCCGGTAATACCAAGCAGAGTTTGGTCTTTTATTTTTTTACTCAAACCCAGACTGAGTTTTTTTATAGCCTCGGGCTGATCACCGGCTGGTGGAAACTTAGAATGTAGCTTAAAAATGGTCACGCTACTATTGTAGCAACTTTATCGACCAATAAGTACAGATTTGAGCACAGTAACAAAATTAGGCTTTTGGATAGCCAAAACCTTGATTTCTGTCTCTGAACTATAATATTCGATTCGTATTTTTTTGTTTTGTGTTGTAAGCATTTCTTTTTGTTTTAATTAATCTTAAATCTAATTGTGGGTTACCACAAGAACTATGTCAATAGTTAATTTTAAAGTTTATTAAATAATTATTTAATTCCAACTGTTGCAGCGAAGCTTTTGTACACTAAAAATATTCCTACAAGTACAAATAATGCACAAATCATTACTACTGTTAGCTGATTAGCTTTAGTAATCGGACGGGCTCTATTTGGTGAAATGCGGTTTGATGTTTTTTTTGCTGGCACAACTTCTCCTTTAATTTCTTATGCTAATAAATATATATTAGCTACCTACTTATGGCAAGTTATTTATAGTCAGTATTAGGGGCGTATTTGAGCCTTGGTGTCGGCGTTGTAGTTATTTATCCAGGTACTTATGGTTACCCAGTAGTTTATGGCGTTTCTAGAATGCGCGATATCCAAAGCATTATTTGTGATACTAAAGGGCAGTCCGTAACCATCAGGCCCCTGGTAGTTTGGAGCGCCATTGATGGATCCGCCATATATATCGGCACCGCCATCACCTCTTATATAATTATTATTGATGACGATATTTTTACCGCAGTTAGCAAGATCGCATTTCATAAATATTGCAGCCGTATTACCTCCGCTGGACACTCCTTCGGGAGTTTGGGAATGGAAATAGTTATGATCTATTACAATATTGCTCGAGTTCCAAAGGAAGATTGGTTCCAGGTGAATACCAGCTGCTCCGGCATTTACAGATACGTTGTGGAAGTAAGAGTCAGTTAGGCTATCGTCGCCCAGTAAGTAAGTGCCTTTGGCAAAGCCCTGGACATCTAGGTGGTCGGCTGTAATATTTCGATTGCTAAAGCCAACGTTATCTAGCGTGCTTCCCCTACCATCTGCGCCGCTGCCATTAATTGTCAAGTATGACAAGCTTAGGTTGCGTGCAGGAACCCACCCTCGGGTGCTATCCTCTAGGCCTCCACTAACAATCGCGTTGTTTGGACCTCCATTCTGCAGACCTCCAGCACAAGAATTCTGAGCTACGATAAGTGAGTTCTTAATTGTTACATCGTTGGCTTTAACTGCAATACAGCCCTGTATATAGTAGTGGTCAATAATCGTTCCTGGTGTAGTGATGGTAAGATCACCAACCTTGCTTGTAAAGCCAGCCTGACCAGCCACTATTTGGGCTTCCGTATAGCCTGTTCCACCTTGAACCCCTGTATTTTGTTGCCAGCAAGCCTCGGCATCTAGTGTTAAGGCACAAGGTACACTGCCTGTAGTTACAGGTGGTATAGTAGGGATCGAGCAGTTTGGAGGGGTACCGGAATATCCAGCTGGACAACTACTAGAAGGTGGTGCAGGATTATACGTGGCGGTAGCTGCAACTGAAAGTGCCGATAGAATGCCTTGCGAATCGACTGTCCTAATACGGTAGCTATAGGTAGTGCTGGCAGTTAGGCTATTGTCTGTGTAGCTGAGGGTCTTGGAATCAACTGATGCCACCAAATTTCCATCTCTATATATATTGTATTTACTAATTGTTCCGCTGCTAGTGCCATCATTCCAGCCTACTATTATGTTAGTTCCATTTTGGGTGGCACTAACAGTGCTCGGTGGAGCGGGTCCTGTAGATGGTGCTATTAAGTTTGTCTCAACCACAACATCTACCCAGTAATTTGTAGATCGGTATCCTGCTCTAGGGTAAGCGCTGGTAGATGAGTAGGTATAAACGCCGTTGGCGTTGGATGAACCGGCATCTCTATTGGCCGAGAGTGGGCCATTTCTGTAGGTAGTACCAAAGTAGCCCTCGCTAGTGGAGTAGTGCCCATTTGGTGCATGATACGACACTATATATGTGACGTTAGCAGCAATATCTACCGACTGGGATAGCTTTGCAGTTTGCCATCCTGAAGCAGATTCGTCAGCGAATACTGTTGTGGCCAATTGATGGCCAGAGGAATCCCATAGGCTTCCGGTGTGGGTGCCGGTGTTTTGAGATCCTTTATAAAATCGGATTGCCGTTACTTTGCCAGCGTACTTAGACCTAAACTTAACACCCAGCTCGACGCTCTTGTCATCTGGCTCATTTAGTACCTTAGGCACTGCACTGTCAGCCCAAAGAGTGCTAGTTACAGTTGAGGCATTTGCTAGTATAAAAGTCATGACTCCGATTATGGCAATTACTGCTACTGCTATAGCGGCCATTCGGAAATTAAATATATCTGTTCTCTTCTTTGATCTATTGTCTAGATGTCCGCTTTTGCCTAACGATGAATGCTTATCCACAAAACTACCCTCCTACTGATTAGTATTTAGCTATTATTATACTCTTATGTTTCGGCAATATATAGCCGCGGTAGACTTTAGCGAGCTGGTAATCAAGCAAATATAGTATCTAGCTTGGCCTTATCAAAACCAACAACTATCTCACCGCCAGCATCAATTACCGGAACTCCCATCTGGCCTGACTTGTCTACCATTTCTTGAACCCTATCGCGGTTTTCGGCTAGGTCAACTAATTCATAACTGATATCGTTATCGGCAAAATATTCTTTGACGTGCTTACAAAAAACACATGTCGGGGTGGTATAGAGTATCACTTTTTTATCACTTTTGGGGCTCATAATATTTCTCCTTTTACTTTATTAAGTTTAGCACCATTTACATCTTTGCCAAGTACTGTGAGGCCTGAATTGCGGCCTTGGCACCTTCGCCAGCTGCTGTAATAATCTGCTTTTCGATAACTGTAGTAATATCCCCTGCAGCAAAGATGCCAGATACAGAAGTCATATTGTATTCGTCTATGATAATTTCTCCAGCTTTGTTGAGTTTGACTAGTCCCTTCAAATAATCTGTTGCTGGTAACGATCCGACCTCTACGAATACTCCCGACAGAGGCAGGTCTTTCTGAAGCCCGCCATCTCTAGATTTAATTCTTATGGACGTAACAAACTTATCGCCTTCGATAGCCGCTACTTCAGTACTATTCATGACTCTAACATGTGGTAGGTCCATAACTTTATCAATCATGGTCTTATCGCCAGTCAGCTCGTTGGTAATATTTATAACGTATATCTGTTTAGCTACTTTGCTAACATTTAAAACAGAATCTAGGGCCGAGTTGCCGCCACCGATAATTGCCACGTCCTTACCCTTGAACAGTGGACCGTCACACCATGCACAGTAAGCAACGCCACGATTCAAAAACTCTTTTTCTCCAGGTACCCCAAGAAGACGAGGCACTTTGCCTCCTGCGATGATAACTGCTTTAGTAGTTTCGGATTTACCATCGCCAGTTGTTACTGTGAAGTACTTGGCTTTCTTTTTGATGCTCTTAATGCCAGATATGCTGATTCTGAGTTCAATATCTTCCTTGAACTCTTCTAGATGGTCTTCGAATTTTTTAACTAAATCAGGACCTGTGATCATACTAAAACCAAGGTAGTTCTCGATATCGCTACTCCAGGCAGCCTGGCCACCGATGTCTTTACTAATAATAAGAGTTTTGAGTTTTTTACGAGCAGTGTATACACCAGCTGTCATTCCTGCTGGTCCGGCACCAATAATTATAATGTCATAAAGATTGCTCATACCGAAGCGATTTCCTTTGGCTGGTAGTCGTGCGGGGCTCTAGCTAGAAGGTTAAGCAGTTTCTGTTTGTTTAGTAGGCCAGCTTGCGCACCGAGTTGCTGGACGACACTCATGGGATTTATGGGAGCCCAACGAAGTGCTGTCTGAATATTTTCGCCACTCGCAATAGCTGCCACAAAAGTAGAAGTATAGGCATCGCCACAGCCTGTTCGGTCGAAAGGCTTTTTGGGGTCCGGGTAGTTGCGCATACTATAGATTGTAGCTCCATCGCTAGCGTAACTACCCTTAGGACCATCAGTAACAACAACTACCTTTGGTCCAAAACTATGAAGTATCCTTATTAGCTTAGTGATGTCGCTGGTGTCATTTCCAGTTATAGTCTGTGCCTCTTCGAGATTTACAGCGAATATTTCGGTTTTTTGATATATTCTACGGAGCTTATTGATTCCCTCTCGTATCTGAAAAGTACCAGGCTGAAAGGCCAACTTAACATCTGGGTTTTGTTCTAAATAGCTAGCAATATGTTCATGGATGTGCTTTGCTTTCTCGCCTATCGAACTTAAATATATCCATCTTGGTTTTTTGCTTGAGCTAATTTGTGGCCAGCGGTAAGGATAGGCTTCATGTTTGATCAAAATCGTACGGTCTGCGCCATAGGAGAGTACGTAGTGATAGTTGCTGCTCATCCCTTTATTTATAAAAATAAATTCGGTCGATACATTGTGTGCATGCAAACTCAAAAGTATTTCCTCGCCAACCTTGTCATCTCCGATGTTAGCATAAAGGCTCGAGTTAAGCCCTAGCATCGCAAAGCAAACTGCTGCATTGGGGCTATTTCCAACTCCATTAATTATGGTGGCTTTTTCAAATGGTACTTTCGTACCAAATGTCATACAAAGCAGTGGATGATGAGAGTCCGGGTGCTTCACACTAGCCTCATGTGGTAATAGTTTTATAAATGCATCTGTAACAACATCACCAATGCTTAATATATCTACTTTATGATCCAACTTATAAACCTCCTGTTTGAACATTCATAGTTCTTAATGCTGGCTTTTTTAATATGCCAGCTCTTGCACCGTATACCTCTAATACTGAGCAGGCATTAGCACTAGCAATGGTAAGAGCTTCGGGAACCGATTTTTGCTGGAATACAGAAGCCGTGTAACTTGCCGAAAATACATCTTCGGAGCCTGTAAAATCTAGGGCGTTAATATTCTTATACTGACCGCAGCTATATAGGGTACTATCTTCATAGGCATAAGCTTCTTTATTTACATCATATAACAAAACTGATTTTGCTCCAAGGGCTACTAACTGCCTGATAAGCTCCGACGGCTCAGTTACTCCTCCAAACAATTCTGTAGCAAAAGCAATGGGCATCATTATTCGGTCGACACTTGATAATACAAAGTTTAGGTGCCTACGCTTGTAGCTCTTTGAACTGCTGATATTAATAGCCAATTGGGCCCCTTTTAGCTTTGCGAAGTTTTCAAAAAATTTATATATGCGCAAGTCGGTTGGTAATTCTGCCAGATAAATTAGTCGAGCGCTAAGGTCGGGGAATCTAATGTCACTAGCCCTCAGCGAGTTAATCGAGTTTTGGTAAGTCAGCCTTATCTCGTGAGATCTCTCGGTAACCATGTGAATATTTATGTCGGTATGGTGCTCAGGGTTGCTTATCAACAAATCGTTCTCAAGCTCTTCATGCTTAGCTATAATCTTAATTTGATTAGC
>JBAXMM010000022.1:0-8239 GCA_037134295.1 bacterium | reverse complement strand
AGTTAGTAGTTTGTAAAGTATTATTCATCGCGCAAAAGCATTACAATTATAACTATGAACCACCATAAAATTGACGCCACCAAATACAAGAAAACCAAGATAATTGCTACTGTTGGGCCTGCCAGCCAGGAGAAAATAGCTGATTTGCTTGGCGCTGGGGTCAACGGAATACGCCTTAATTTTAGCCACGGCACCCATAGCTCACACCTTGTAACTGCTCAAGAGGTTCGCAAGCAAGCCAAGCTGCTCGATAGGTCGGTAGCGATTATTCAGGATTTAGCTGGCCCAAAGATTCGCCTTGGCAAGCTATCGCCAGGGGGTATCGAAATCAAAGCCGGGCAAATTATTAAACTCAAATACCAGCCCGACGCTAATGCTGTCGGAATACTGCCAATTCAGTTTGACTTCTCAAAAGAAGTCAAAAAAGGCCAGCGACTTTTTTTGCGTGATGGTCAAATCCAGACCGATATTATCGCGGTCACCAATGGTGTCATTACAGCAAAAGCCAAAAATAGTGGCAAAATTATGAGCGACCACGGTATCAATTTGCCAGACACCGTTTTTGTTGAGGGAGTCTTGAGCCCCAAAGACAAAAAAGATCTCGAGATAACAGCCAAAATAGATGCCGACTACGTGGCCGTCAGCTTTGCCCACAAGGCCAACGATATTTTTGCTGTTCGTAATGAGTTGGCTAAACACAAAGCAAAAGCAAAGGTTATCGCCAAAATCGAAACCAAATCGGCCGTAGAAAACCTGGAGAGCATCATCAGAGCCAGCGACGCCGTGATGATCGCTAGGGGCGACTTGGCTGTAGAGATAGGCCCCGAAAAAGTACCGATTGTCGGCCGAGAAATAATTTTGCTTAGTAGGAAACATAAAAAACCAGTAATTATGGCTACTCAGATGATGGAGAGTATGATGACTAGCACAACACCTAGTCGCGCCGAGGCCAACGATGTTGCTACGGCTGTCAGCCTGGGGGTCGATTGCTTAATGCTCTCGGGCGAGACTGCCATAGGCCAGTTCCCGGTGGAGACTGTCAAGATGATGAAGCTCATTATATTGAGTGCCGAGCAATACTTTGTATCGACCACAATGGCAGTAGCAATGACCGAAGAGTCTGAAGGTGCGGTTGAGGCCGATATTAGTCAAGACTCCAGTCTGCTTGGTCGTTTGGGACAAAAAACTAAGTTGGTTTTTTCTAGACAACCGATGGAGCAATCAAAAATCTTATCACTCGAAGCCCAAACTAGTGTTAGTTTTGCGGCCCTGACACTGGCCGAACAGCTCGGTGCTAAATTTATATTGGCCGAGACATTGACCGGTTCAACAGCGCTTAGTATTGCCAGCTTGAGACCCAGTGCACCGATTATTATTGCTAGTCCTGATAATAAAGTATGCAATCAATGCTCGATTGTATGGGGAGGTAAGACATTTTTGGTTAGCAAAAGCCGAAGCAATACAGTGGCGATATTAAAAAAACTTAAAGATCGAGGCAGCATTAAAAAAGGCGATTGGGTCGTGGAGGCTTTTGGGCAAAACCGCGGTGTTGCTGGCGGAACCGACACAGTACGACTATTGGAGGTATCATGAAGCGAATCATTGTGGGTAATTGGAAAATGAATATGGACTCCAAGCAGACGGCCACACTAATCACAAGGCTCAGAACGCAGATTACTAACCCGACCGCCAAAGTAGTGGTTTGTCCGAGTTTTGTGAGCCTTGTTCAAGCTAGCGAAATAATTTCATCACAAAAAGCGCTACTAGAGCTCGGCGCCCAAAACATTAACGATAACGACGAAGGGGCTTTTACCGGCGAGGTTAGTGGTCCGATGCTCAAGGGTCTAGTTGGCTATGCAATAGTCGGGCACTCTGAGAGGAGAATTGTGTTTATGGAAAGCAATGAGCTGATCGCCCGCAAGGTGGCGGCCTGTATTCGCAACAAATTAACCCCCATACTATGTGTCGGTGAAAATACCAATGAGCGTCAGGAGGGGCTAGCCAAGCGTACCGTTCTTGACCAGCTCGAGCAGAACTTATCCGAAATAATACCATCTGAAGCTAGCAAACTAATCATTGCCTATGAGCCTGTCTGGGCCATCGGTACCGGAGTTAATGCCGAGCCTTATGATGTAGAGGAAATGGCACTGGCGATATATCGCTACTTGGTAAACAAATACGGCACCGAAACAGCCGACAAAATACCCATACTCTATGGAGGCAGCACCAACGGCGATAATGCCGCTAGCTACTTGGCTATCAATAAGATTGGTGGCCTGCTGGTGGGTGGCGCTAGCCTAAACTACAAAGTCTTTAGCAGTATTTGCCAATTATAACCTGGTCATAACCTGGCAGTATGGTCTATAATAGTAACCATATTATAAAAGGAGCATTGCATGACCGAACTTAGCTATGGCGACAAGGCGCCAGAAACAATTAATCTAGTAATCGAAATCCGCCAAGGTGAACGCAACAAGTATGAATTTGATAAGGACACCGGGCGCTTATTCCTGGACCGAGTCAATGGTACTGCTATGGGGTATCCGACCGACTACGGCTATGTACCCAACACGATGTGTGGCGACGGCGACCCTCTCGACGGACTACTTGTTATTGATGAGTCTGTACCGCACGGCACCGTGGTGCCAGCTCGGCCCATCGGCGTGCTCTACCTGATAGACGATGGCGAGGCCGACGAAAAGCTAATTTGCGTGCCTGCCGACGATGTAAGCAAAGATCATATCAAAGACCTAAGTGATCTCGGCGAAAACTTTCAGAAGGTCATCGAGCATTTTTACAGTCACTACAAGGATTGGAAAAATGGCTGGAAGGGTGTCGAGATGAAGTTTAACGGTTGGGGCGATGCGAACGCCGCCAAGCAAGTCATAACCCAGAGCATTGAGCTTGCCAAAAACAAATAGCTTGGTTTTTTTAAGGCTGCAATTCAAATCTAAAACAAGGTAAAAATTAATGAAAAACTTTTTTGAGGGCTTAAATGATGCTCAAGGCGAAGCCGTTAGGACAATCGATGGCCCAATCCTGATGCTAGCCGGTGCAGGTAGTGGAAAAACCAAGACCCTAACCCATCGCATCGCTTATTTAGTTGGCGACAAAAAAACTCCACCTTCAGATATTTTGGCGGTTACCTTTACCAATAAAGCGGCCGGCGAAATGCGATCCAGAGTTGCCCGGCTGCTTGGCTTTGATGATCCCACCGCCAACCCAATACCTTTTTTGGGTACCTTTCACTCAATCGCTAATCGTATTCTCAGGAGAGAGGCAGATAAGATAGGCCTGACTAGCAACTTTCTTATTTATGATTCATCAGATAGCCAAGCCTTGATAAAAAAGATTTTAAAATCGATGCATCACGATGACAAGGCAATAACGCCTTCAGGTATAGCCTGGGCCATTTCATCGGCCAAGAACGAGCTAGTAGAGCCAGACCAGTATCGCTCTATGGCCACCAGCAAGCTGCAGCTTGTCGCGGCCGATGTTTATCCTGTATATCAACGAGAGATGATCAAATCTAGAGCCCTAGATTTCGATGATCTTATTATGGAGCTCGTAAAGCTTTTAAAAAACCAGCCCGACGTACTGGCAAAGTATCAGCAGCAATTTAAATATATTTTGGTCGACGAGTACCAAGATACCAACCACGCCCAGTATCAGCTCATTAAGATGCTAGCTGCCAAACACCAAAATCTCTGTGTCGTCGGAGACGACTGGCAGAGTATTTATTCTTGGCGCGGGGCTAACTACCAAAATATCTTGAATTTTGAATCAGATTACCCAGATGCAAAAGTTATTAAGTTAGAGCAAAACTATCGCTCCACGCAGACAATTTTAGATGCCGCACACAGTGTTATTACAAAGAATATCAGCCGCAGTAGCAAAAAGCTCTGGACAGATCTCGGCCTCGGCGAGAGAGTCCATGTCATGAGCGTTAGCGATGAGCTCGCCGAAGGGCGCACAATTGTCCAGACTATCGACCGACTGCGCAACTTGAACCCCAAGCTCAGGCTGAGCGATTTTGCGGTGTTGTATCGAACCAATGCCCAATCCAGAAGCCTCGAGGAAAGTTTTTTGCAATACAATATACCGTACCAAGTAGTAGGCGGTACGCGTTTTTATGATCGTCGCGAGGTCAAGGATATCCTGGCCTATATGAGAGTTATATTCCAGCCCAACGACCTCGTTAGCCTAACAAGAATACTCAATGTTCCGACCCGTGGCGTCGGTGCCAAAAGCGCTGCTGCGATTATTGATTATATGGATAAATACGAAGCCGATACGATTTCGACCCTGGCCGAACCTAGTAAAATACCGGGACTCAAGGGCAAGGCTCTAGTAGAAATAAAAAAACTTGGGGATGTCCTAGATGGTTTGAGAGATTATCAAAATCTCAGCATTTACGAATTAATGGAGAGCCTTATAAAGCGCATAGACTACATCGACTACCTCAATGATGGCACCATATCAGCAGAAGATAGGGTTGAGAATGTCCAGGAGCTGCTGGGCGTAGCTAAGGTTTATCAAGATATGGACCTCGAAACTTTCCTTACCGAGGTCGCATTAGTATCGGACATAGACTCGCTTGATTCACTCAAGGAGACCGTCAGCATGATGACATTGCATGCATCCAAGGGGCTCGAATTCGAGGTGGTTTTTATGGTTGGGATGGAAGAATCGATATTTCCTCATTCAAGGACCTTTTTCGAACCTGAGGAGCTCGAGGAAGAACGCCGACTATGCTATGTTGGTATGACGCGAGCCAAACAGCAACTTTATTTATTGCACGCTAGCTCTCGAATGCTCTACGGCAACACCCAGCATAACGTACCGTCTCGCTTTATATCGGATATCCCTACAGAAATGGTAGATCAGCCGATTGGTTCGGCTAGCAATGCCTTTACTGATATTGCACGTCAGAGTTTTGATGATGATTTTCCTGATGAAGTCGATAAAGCTAGCGTTGTGAAGGGCGATAAAGTAATGCATCCGAAGTTTGGCAAGGGGGTGGTCCTAGAGGTTTCTGGGCCAGAAGTGGTAGTCAAATTTACAAAAGAGGGAATTAAAAACCTGAACCTGCAATATGCCCCATTAAGAAAAATTTAAGTTGCTCTACACCTGTTATATGAACAATAAAGTTGTTCATAAGAGGTTTGACAAAGGGTAGCCAATAAAGCTAAAATAGCTCCATACACACAAACAAAAACAAAAGCCTTTTTATAGATAACTACAGATAATTAAACAAAGGGCTTTTATTATTTTACCCCGATTTAGACCTACCCAAGAAAAGCGAAGATACCGCAATATATCTGCTGAAAGTAACAAAAAACACCGCCCTATTATGAGTGTAACAATTATGACGGCTCTCTTTATCTTTGTAGTTTTTTCTGTGCTATTCGGACAGTCCCAGGTATCAATACGAAATGTAGCTTTTGCGGAGGGCAAGACTCTTCTTACAATATATTCTGATGGCCAAAAGAAAACTGTAGCAACTGATGCCAAGACAATAGGTGAGGCACTAGAGCAAAATGGTGTCGAACTAGGCAAGGGCGATGTAGTCGAGCCTTCAGCCGACACTGCTATCAACCAAGCTTTTTATAATGCCAATATATATAGGGCCTACCCATCGCTTATTATTGATGGCGCCACCAAGACCACAGTTATGAGCGGCTACCGCAGTGCCCGGCAGGTTGTGGAGTCCTCCAGTGTCAAGCTCCATAGTGAAGACAAAGTATCCATCGACAGGAGCGACAATTTTGTGGTCGATGGCGTTATTGGTCAGCGTATTATGATTGATAGAGCCACACCGGTGGAGGTCACAATCGGTACCAAGACTTTTCAGATGCGCACCTGGAAGCCAACTGTAGGAGAGCTACTGAGCGAAAAAGGGATTCAAATTATGCCCACCGATATCCTCAGTGTCGATGCCAAATCCCCGATTACAAAAAATATGAAAATCATCATCAATCGCTTGAGCCAAGACATAGCCCAAGTTACCGAAACTATCGAGCCTGAAACACAGTATAAAAATGACCCCAACCAACCAACTAGCTATCAAAAAGTCGAAAGCCAAGGAGTAGCTGGTAAAAAGTTAGTTAGCTATATTATTAGTCAGCAAAACGGAGTCGAGCTGAGCCGCCAAGCGATTGATACCAAAATCCTCGAGCCAGCAGTACCAAAGGTAGTTATTAGGGGGACTAGTTCTGATAGTGATGAGTATAGCGCCAAGATGTTTATTTATTATCGAGAGAGCAAAAATAATCCAAGCTCAGTTGCCGCAAATGGTGCTTGTGGGCTCGGCCAGGCTTTGCCTTGCAGTAAGATGCCCTGTTCTCTTGGTGACTACGCCTGCCAGGATAAATTCTTTACGAGCTATATGGAGAGTCGATACGGAACCTGGGAAAAAGCCAAGGCCTTCTGGCTGAGCCATAATTGGTGGTAGTAAACGCGCTTTATCAATAGATTCGAAAACTCGTAATCTAACCGTGGGCTACCAATCTCGCCAGATTACATCTACAATAGACCGAAGTGAGAGAATTATTTACACACAACAAAGACTGGCCCTACCACGTTTCGGCAGGCGCGGTGGTATTTAGCGCCGACAGTTCTAAGCTAGCGGTGTTGTATAGGGGAACCGATAATCTCGAATCGGAGGGCTGGCACCTGCCCAAGGGCACCATCGAAAACGGCGAATCTATCGAGCGGGCTGCAATCCGCGAAGTTCGAGAGGAAGCTGGCCTAGATATCGAAATTATTGGCTACCTAGGCGCTATTAATCGGCAGTACGATAGCCCGACCGATGGCGAGTTAGTCGTTAAGACCATCCATTATTTCATTGGCAGGCTGATTCGAGACACCAATACAATGGATAACGAGCACGATAGGCTAGATTGGCTGACACCAGCAGAAGCAATCAAAAAGACTTCATTGCAGCCTAAAAAAGAAGACGAAATCATCAAAAGAGCACTATTATATAAGGAAAAGTTTTTATGAAAGCCAAGAAAAGTTTTGGTCAAAACTGGCTTAAGGACGATACCACAATCGAAAAAATTGTTGAAGTTGCCAATATCAGCGACCAAGACACCATCCTTGAAGTTGGCCCGGGCTTAGGGGCACTAACTCGCCAACTAATCAAAACCAAGGCCAAGATTGTGGCGGTCGAAGCCGATGCCGATTTGATACCTCGCCTGCAGAGGATGTTCCAAGATTCGAGCAACTTTCAACTCGAGCAAGCCGATATTCTCAAGTACAATCACAGTCTGTTGCCAGGCGGCTACAAAATAGTTGCCAACATCCCGTACTACCTCACCTCCAAGCTCATCAGGACTTTTTTGGAGTCCGATAACCCCCCCAGCGAAATGGTCTTGATGGTCCAAAAGGAAGTCGCCGAACGCATTGTCGCCGAGCTCGGTGCGATGTCGGTGCTATCGTTTTCGGTGCAGTACTATGCCCGGGCTGAGGTTATTATGGCCGTCTCGCGTGAGCTTTTTGAGCCAGTACCAAAGGTCGACTCGGCTGTTATTAGAATTGTGCTTTTGCCCCAGCCGCTTTTTGAAGCCGATGGCAAAAAACTTTTTAGGCTGGTCAAGGCCGGCTTTGGCGAAAAACGCAAAATGCTTCGCAATAGCCTCTCGGGAGGGCTCAATATCACGGCCGACCAAGCCGACCAGCTTTTGTTGGCAGCTGGTATTGCTTCTACGGCCCGCGCCCAAGAACTCGCCATGAGTGATTGGAGCAAACTGCTTGATTCGGCAATTGCACTAGAGCTTATCTAAAATACTTAATAATTTAGCGCTTATGCTAAAATATAAGGTATGCGTTTGATGCAAAAAATAAAACGGCCAATCAAGTCACTGTTTTTGGTGCTAGTAGGCATTATTCTGATCGCCGTAGCATTTTATCCGCAATCGTCGCGGGCTAATAATAACTTTTCGTACAATATCGATGTCAATTATTATGTAGCACCTGTCGGCCCGACCTTTGTGAAAGAAACATATAACATCGTCAATAACACCTCGACGCAGTACCTCGATAGCATCAAACTCTCGACGCCATCTGAAACCACCGCCAACATCAAGGTCTATTACAGCGACGGCGGTAGCATTCCTTTTACTACCCAACGCATTAGCCAAGATGCGGCTGGCTTCAAGTACAGCTACACCCAGATTCAGATCAATTTTAATAGAGCCAACTATGGCAGCAACCTCAAATGGGGCTTTGTGGTGGA
>JBAXMM010000021.1:0-8721 GCA_037134295.1 bacterium | reverse complement strand
ATATGAACACGGTCTCGCAAAAACAAGTCCTTAGAGGCACTTGGCGCAACAGCCAATAAACGACCACCTGGCTGGAGAAACTTATCCAGCTCAATTCGAGTTAGCTCGTTAGATAATTTTACAAGCTCAGCAGGAAAGTTTTTGCTTCTAACGGATGGGGTAGTCGGAAAGCTAAAAAAAATATTAGCAAATAGCTGAAGTGCTTCAACGGTAGGCATATTGACACCCAAATTGCTGAGGTCGGCTTTAGTTGTAGCGATACCGCGGCTAATAATTAGCCCGCTGTTCCTAGAAAACTCTTCACCGTCTATTAGGCTAGCCAGTTCCAGACGCAAAGCACCGAGGACCAAGGCAATATCAACCACGTTGCTGTGGTTCGTTACCAAGGTAAAATTCATTCCACTTCGGAGCATTTCGCCAGCAATAAATTGCAGCATATCCTGATGCTCTCGCCAAGCAGATGGTATCACTCCAAAATTACGATGCACAGCCGGTCCTAGAGGCGCTAGCATTTCATTTGATATCGAGCTGACATCACAGCGGACTGTGGCCAGCTGATGGAATGGCTTCGAAGGGTCATACGACATCGGTACTAGTGGACCGACAGCATTTCTTAGCCCTAACTCTTCGATAGATCTAAAGACACTAGCTTGATCGTAAGCCTGAAGCTTACCCTTAATCTGTTCTGATCTTGAGGTAGACAACTTTGGGACTCCTTGGGTTGGCACTATTGAAAGGTACGAAACGATATTATAACATATTTTTTAATATAATAAAATAGCCCCTAGGAGGGGCTATTGGCATTCAAGACAAATTATTTCTGGACTTTATCGACACCGGCTTTGAACTCTTCGGCTGGAAGCTGGGCTTCGTCTTGGCCGTCAGTGTTGATCTGTTCGTCGACAGCCTTATCTTTAGGAGCGTCGTCGTTAGTGGCATCATCTTTGCCTGCCAGTTTATTCTCTTCTTTAGCTATCGCATCTGTGCTTTCTTCAACTTGGTTAAGTTCATCTTCGCTTTGTTTGGCCTTGCTTTGGGCTTCTATTTCGGCCTGCTCTGCCTCAGCCAATTGAGATGCGGTTCTCTCGTCAGACTCATTAGCAGTATTTCTGTCAAAATCTCGCTCGGCCATTCTGGCTGATTTTCCAGATCGTGATCGCATGTAGCTAAGAACTGCTCGACGAACCTTGCTGCGCTTAGTGATTTGGATTTTTACAACATTAGGGCTATTAACAAACCAAGTTTTTTCTACACCGACACCTGAAGCGACCTTACGAACAGTAATAACTGCTCCGACTCCGCCAGAGTTTCTGTAGCTAATAACAAGTCCTTCGAATATCTGGACTCGCTCTTTTTTACCTTCTTTGATTCTTTGATGAACGCGAACAGTATCGCCGACACGGATGTCGGAGATTTTTTTCTTGATAGAACCCTGTTCGATTGCATTTAGAGCTTCTTGCATAACTCAACAATTCTATCACAACTAGCTACATCTGGCAAGGCATAATAATACTAGTATTTGGAGAGCGCCCTAGCTCTGTACTGAAGTAGCAATAAGCACATTATCTGCGCCTGCAATTGATTTTAGTTTTTTAATCAACTCATCTGAAATATTAACCCCCTTGGGTAACTTCAGTTTTTGGGCCGTCTTAATAAAATCTAATATAACCGGGCTATCGCCATAGTTGCTATCCAGTACGGCTTTAATTTGCATCAACTGCTCGGTGTCAGCAATAGATTCGAGTACAATCGATAGGCTCGATGTTTCTATTTTTGGAACCTCCTTGGGTGGGGCAAGCCACATCCGGGCTGTATCAGCATTTAATATTTTAACCTTATCAGCTATTATCTTGAGCTCGTCCGTAGCGTTGCCATCGCGGTCTTTGGCATTTATTTTGCCTTCTATCTCTACGACATTATCAGTAGCGATATCTTGTTCGTATTTAACAAAAGTCTTTGGAAAAACTATAACTTCGATATCGCCACTAGTAGTTTCGATAGCTACAAAAGCCATTGGATCATTTTTGCGGGTGTATATTTTTCGCATTGAAGTAATGATCCCACCCACCACTACCTGCCTCCCGTCATCAGATCTTTTATAATCAGTTATTGATTGGGTTTTATTTTTAAAGTAGTTTCTAAAGTCGTCGAGTGGGTGGGTGCTAACATACAAACCCAATAGCTCTTTCTCCCAGACTAAACTTTGGCGAGGGTCAATCTTGCCTGTTGGATTATCCATGCTGATTGGAGGTATTTCCTGGTCGGCACTAAGAGACCCAAAAATATCAATCTGACCAGACAAGGCATTTTTCTGAACTCTACTGGCATAGGAAGTTATTTTATCAGCATTAAATAGTAGCTTATGACGATCACCCAGGCTATCAAAAGCTCCGCACTTTATAAGGCTTTCCATGACTTTTTTATTTACAACCGCCGCATCTACTCGCTTAGCAAAATCTTCGACGGATTTAAACGGATCTCCGGCCCTTGCCTCGATAATCTTTTCGATTGGACCTTGACCAACATTTTTGACGGCTCCTAGTCCGAATCGAATATTACCAGTTTCTGGCACAACCGCAAACTCCTTATAGGACTCATTGATATCAGGTGGTAAAACCTCAATTCCTAGTTTTCGACACTCTGCTACCTCAATTGCGATTCGATCTAAATTCTCGTGGTCACTAGTCAATAAAGCAGCCATATAGGCCGAGGGGTAGTGGCTTTTGAGGTAAGCGGTCTGAACGGCAATCAGGGCATAACAGGCGGCGTGTGATTTGTTAAAACTATAGGCCGCAAAATCTTCAAGGCTGACCCACAGATCCTCTATAAACTTCTTATCTACTTTTGAGTTCTTGATTGCCCCGCTAATAAACTCTTTCTTCATTTTAGCCAAAACCTCAGGAATCTTCTTTGCTATACCCTTCCTTAGTGTATCAGCCTGGCCTCCAGTGAACCCGCTCAAGTCCTTGGCTATTTGCATTACCTGTTCTTGGTATACTATTATTCCGTAAGTTTCCTTCAAGGCTGCTTCCATTTTTGGGTGACCGTAGGTAATAAGACTTGGGCGGTGCTTACGATTTATAAACTCTTCTATCCATTGCATTGGTCCCGGACGGTACAATGACACCATTGCAATAATGTCTTCAAACTTATCTGGCTTAAGATCCTTTAGGTAGCGTTTCATCCCGGCCGACTCTAGCTGAAATACACCAGTGGTATCACCTCGGCAAAGCAGCTCAAAGGTTTTTTTGTCATCAATTGGGATTTGATTTATCTGGATGTCTTTTTTGTAAACTTTTTTGATTATTCTTAAGGCATTTTTTATAACTGTAAGGTTGGATAGGCCTAAAAAATCAAATTTCAAAAGCCCCAAGTCTTCGATTGGGTTCATAGAGTATTGAGTTGCAATACCACCCTTGCTAGCCCTGGTAAGTGGGGTATACTCCACTAATGGTTCTGGTGCTATCACCACGCCGGCGGCATGAGTACCGGCATTTCGAATGGTACCCTCCAGCTGGATTGCGATATCAATAATTTCTTTAGCCTTTGAGTTGCCAGTATAGATTGATTTTAACTCTGGGCTTTCAATGATAGAAACGCTAAGTGGTATGTGTCTGCCTTGGACGGGTGGGGGGATATTTTTTGCTATTGCATCAACTTCGCCATAAGGTACCCCCAGAACCCTACCAGTGTCTCTGACGGCATTACGGGCGGCCATTACCCCGAAAGTAATAATTTGTGCTACTCTGTCCTGCCCATACTTTTCAGTAGCATAAGCTATTACTTCTTCTCGGCGATCATCGGCATAGTCCATATCGATATCAGGCATACTTATTCGGTCTGGGTTCAAAAACCTCTCAAAGAGTAGCCCGAACCTGATTGGATCAATTTCTGTAATATTAGTGCAGTAAGCAATAATACTACCTGCAGCGCTACCGCGTCCTGGCCCACAGACAATTCCCTGGTTCTTGCTCCAGTTGATGAGGTCGGCCACGATGAGCATGTAACCCTCATATCCCATTTGGTCAATAATAGTCAGCTCGTATTCAATCCTATCGATTATTTTTTTATCGAGCTTCGGCTTAATCTTGGCTTCTGTAATTTTATCAAGGTCTTCTTTCGGAACATCACTATACCGGTTTGCAGCTCCTATATAAACAAGCCTTCGCAGATAGCTTTTTTCGGTTTCACCCTTAGGAACACTTGGAAAGCGCGGTATCAGTATCTTGCCGAGCTCAATCTCTAGTTTGCACATTTTTGCAATTTTTACCGTATTAGTAATTGCCTCTGGTGTATCTTTGAACCTCTCCATAAAAACCTTGCCTGGCTGCATCGAAAGGTCCATCTCAAGTTTCATCCTGTTGGAATCATCGACGTTTGATCCTGTCTGGACACACAATAGTATGTCATGAGGGTAATGGTCGGCCTCAGTTGAATAGTGACAATCCCCGGTTACAACCAGGCCGATGCCGAGTTGCTTTGATATTTTCTTTAGTGCCGAGTTAAGTTTTTTTTGTGGTGCCCATTGAGTGTGTGGCTGCATTTCTAAATAATAATTTTCTTTACCAAAAACACTCTTGTACCACTTGGCCAAATCTAGGGCTTGTTCAAGCTGGTCGTTGCTAATGAGTGTACCCAACTCACCCCCCAAACAGCCAGATAAGACTATTAGTCCTTCGCTGTACTTCTCGAGCAGCTCGTGATCAACGCGAGGTTTATAATAAAATCCCTCCAAGCTAGCGATGGTGCTTAGCTTCATCAGGTTTTGGTAGCCCTGCCTATTTTTAGCTAACAGGGTTAGGTGAAATGGACTCCGATCCTCTGAAGAACTCTTATCGGTATGCTTACGAGGTGCGACATAGGTTTCAATACCAATAATCGGCTTAATACCGCGCGACTTACAAGCCTTATAAAACTCAATGCTGCCACTCAACGTACCGTGGTCTGTAATGGCAACTGAAGTCTGCCCCATTTCAATAACCCTATCGAGCATTTGAGGAATCTTCTGTAGACCATCGAGCAGACTATAGTGCGTATGGTTGTGCAGGTGAACGAAATCGACAAAACCTTCTTCCTTCCGAACCTGCACGACAGTTTCGTTTTCTATTATTCTAGCTTCACCCGGCATATTGCCCCTCCTATGCCTCTATTATAGCAAGATTACTTAGCCGATTTAACCGCACTTCCAATCTGTTTTATAAATTCACCAATTACCGGAACGCCACCGAGCTTTGCAACCATTAAGCTAATTAATATAATTGCTAGTGCGGCTCCGAGTACACCTGCAAAGCCTCTAACAAAGCCAGCTTTAAAGTTTAACCAGAAAAGTTTCTTGGGATTCGTTAGTATTTCCATTGCTCCATCAAGTGAAACTATTTTTTCGGCTTTAATTTGTTTAGAGTTAGCCTGGTCTTTCATTAGCTATTTTTTTGTGACTTTAGATCTTTTTTTATTTCAGTTGATGCAACCTTAATTACCTTATCGCCAGATTTAGTAGCTTTTTGGGCGAATTTCTTGGTATCTTTTAGGGCGTCGGTCTTGTAGCTATTGAGCTCTACCACCAATGCTTTGCCGTCTTGTATCATTTTGTCTGTTTCATGAGCAGCTACTCTGGTAACTTTTTTGCCAGACTTGCCGAACTCGGCACTTTTAGTGGTCAATGCGAGCTTTAAATCTTCAGCTTGGTTGATGAGCTCAAGTCTTTTATCTTTATCGTTACCTGTTAGTATATCAATATCTATTTTAGCTTGCTTAATTTTTGCATCTAGATCGGTGCTAACCTCATGAGCCTTTATGGCAATATCTTCGCGGAGCTCTTTGCCAGCCTTAGGTGCAAACAACAAAGCCAGTCCTCCTGCTATGGCAGCACCAATAGCAGCTCCTGCAACAAAACCTCTTCCCTTTGCCATATTACCGCTTACCTTTCTTGCTAAAGTGGCGCTTCATGTATTTTTCAAACATCATCGCTACTATGCCCGGGTTAATCACAGCACTCCTGACCTCGTCGACCAATTCGGCAGCTGTGTCGGCACTTTCTTGGACTTTTGCGGCGGCTAAGCGAATTTGCTTCATCGCTGCAATTAGTCCTACCAAAAATGCTACCGTAAAAATTATCAGCATGATTAAGGCAATAGATACCAAGGTTATTAGCACTATTAATAATGTTTCCATTGTCGAGTTACCCTTTCTTCTTTATTGAGCTAACTTTATTTATTATAGCACCTTGGGTTTTGGGCATATGCGAGAAAACGTGTCGTTCTATAACAATCCATTCGTTTTTTTCTATAATACTATTTGGTACCACGTGGAGCTGGCCATCCTCACCCTGGATGCGAGTTTTTTTGATATCCATTTCCTTGACCACTCCAACTGTCTTATGATCTCCAACCTTGACTTTGTAGCCTATTCTGAAGTCTTTGTCGTTGGCTAGCTGCAAACCGGCCATTAAGTCGCTGACAGTTGATGATATGCCAGATGAAAAGCCCAATAGCAAAATAGCGAAAGAGCCAGTGACTGCAAGTGCTACGCTAGTTAGACCTAGTATTTGTAAAACAGCAATCATCAATAGCCCCCACATAGCAATCCGAATCAATGTGGCCATTATCTCTTGGAGGCCAATCGGCCAGCGCGTCAGCCGCAGGGTGACTTTCAAAAAGCGCGATATTATTTTAATAACGACAAAGCCTATCAGCAATGCTACTAGAGCAGCTGGTATTTTTGGAATTATCTGGGTAGCAGATACTGTCGCATTATTGAAACCTGCTAAAACGTCGGACTGTAAGTTTTGCATTTATATTACTCCTTTAGTAATTTAATCATAAGCTGATTGACTTTAGAAGGGTTAGCTTGGCCTTTGGTCTGTTTCATGACTTCACCCACGAAGAATCCAAGCACTCGAGCATTACCAGACTTATAGTCATAAACGGGTTTAGGGTTATCTAGTATTATTTTTTTAATTATACTTTCAAGCTCCGTGTCGTCAGAAACTTGCTTTAGGCCTTTTTGAGCTACAATGTCGCTGGGCTTGTCTCCCGCTACAATATCAGCAAAAATTGATTTGGCTATTTTGGAGCTAATGTCGCCACTCTCAATGAGCTCTATTAGCTCCGCTAAGTGCTGCCCAGTTAGTAGAGATTTTTTATTGGCCGCAAGGATGGCTTGGTAGTCACCCACCAGCCAATTGACAGCTTTTTTAATTAGCTCAGGATTTTTGAGAGCATTCTCGGTATCTTTAAATATCATGATAGTTTTGGGTTGTGATATTAGTACATCTTGCTCATCGGCATTTAGATTGAGCTCAGCTAGGTCCTTTCGGACATCGATTGGCAAAACCACTATTTGACTCTTGATTTGGTCGATATAGGCCTGACTTAAGGTGATTGGAGGAAGGTCTGGCTCCGGGAAGTAGCGGTAGTCGTTGGCTTGCTCCTTGCTACGCTGTGAAAATGTTTCGGCTTTGGCATCGTTCCAGCCCCTAGTTTCTTGCTCTATCACTCCACCTGATTCGAGCACTGCTATCTGGCGAGCTATCTCATAATTTAGGGCTCTTTCTGCATTGCGAAATGAATTGAGGTTTTTGAGTTCGGTTCTAGTGCCGAGTGCCGAGCTATCACTAACAGAGACATTTAGATCGAACTTAAAGTTGCCGTGCTCCATGTCGCCATTGCAAATACCAAGACTAGTGACAATATTATATACTTCCTGCAAGTAACGCTTGGCCTGTTCGGTACTTTTAATATCTGGCTCCGATACAATCTCAACAAGTGGAGTTCCGGCTCTATTAAAATCGACTAGGCTGTAATTAGATCCGTCGGGGTGAGTTAGTTTGCCAGCGTCCTCCTCAAGGTGAGCATGATGAATGCCAATTTTCATAAACTCACCTGCAACCAGTATCTCAACATGGCCGTTTTTAATAATCGGCTGGTCCATTTGGGTTATTTGGTATCCCTTGGGTGAGTCAGGGTAAAAATAGTTTTTTCGGTCGAAGCTGGTAGTGCGGGCTACTTCGGCATTAAAACCTTTTGCGAGCTTGATAGCCATGTCGATAGCCCCTTTGTTAATTACCGGCAGAGTACCAGGCAGGGCCAAACATACAGGGCAGATGTTGGTATTGGCCGAAGCCCCACGACTGTCATTATTGCAGGCACAAAACATTTTGCTCTTAGTGGCGAGCTGTGCATGGATTTCGATACCGATGGTTGGTTTGTATGTGCTCATATGTTGTCCTTTTTAAGTGGGTAGCCCCTGAAGTATCTTTGCTTAACTTTGGGGTCGATATACTCGGCCGATTCTATTTCAGAGCGCTTGGTGTCTTTGGGTGTCTTTTGGGCTTTGATTTGCTTGACCCTTAAAAGTATATCTTGAATTGTGTACTGCGGCGCGGTGCTATGCTGGGCTTCACCGATGCCTTCGAGCGCCAGCATCACATCCTCAAGGTTGGCAAAAACGATGTCGTGTATGAGCTTACGGTCGACCTCGCTTGCTGTGTGGAGGCTGTTTTGTGCAACTCTGGCTAGTACCAGTAGTTTATCTATTTTGGTTCCAAATAATGTGGTTTCTTGTTCCATCATTTCTACCGGGTTTATAGGTGAGTCAAATACCCTTACAAGCCTGCCAAAAAGCCGCACTCGTCTATTGATGTTTTCTGGGGCTAAGCCGAGGATTGGGGGCTGCTTCTCAATAAGCGTGATTGGGTCTTTGAAGCCGTTACCGCGCAGTTCG
>JBAXMM010000020.1:0-9348 GCA_037134295.1 bacterium | reverse complement strand
GCTGTATGTACATTACTGGTCTGGCATCTGTAAAAATGGTATAATTACACCTTATGCGAGAGTATGAACTATGTCACTAAGTATTGGAATTGTGGGGCTACCGAATGTCGGTAAGTCGACCCTGTTTAATGCACTAACTAAAAACCGAGTATTGGCTGCAAATTATCCATTTGCCACCATCGAGCCCAATGTTGGTGTGGTTAATGTACCAGACGAACGAATAGAAAAACTCTCAGAAATTAGCAAAAGTGCCAAGACCGTACCAGCAAGCTGTAGCTTTGTGGATATCGCCGGGATCGTCAAGGGTGCCAGCGAAGGTGCAGGGCTGGGCAATAAATTCCTGAGCCACATTCGCGAAAATAATGTGATTGTGCAGGTCGTGCGGGCTTTTGAAAACGACGATATCGTGCATGTCGAGGGGCATATTGACCCAACGCGCGACATCGATATTATTCGAACCGAGCTGTGCCTGGCCGATATTGTGTCGGTTCAGAGTCGACTGGCGCGCACCGAAAAAGAGCTCAAAACTAACCCCAAGCTGGGCGATATGCTGCAGGCTCTCAAAAAAGCTGAGTCGCTTTTAGACCAAACCGAATTGCTATCGGAACACGCCAATGACCTCGATTTGGACGCCATAAAAGACCTCCAGCTACTTACCGCGAAGAAGTTTATTTATGTATTCAATATCGCCGAAGACGACCTGGGCAACGGCGACTTTCAGTCTAAATTGGCCGAGCTCGTTGCCCCCAACCCAAGCGTATTTTTGAGCGCTGAGACCGAAGCTCAGCTGATGGACTTACCGGCAAGTGAGGCCAATGAACTGTTAGCGGCGTTGGGTCAAAAAGAATCTGGTCTTGATAGCCTAATCAGGCTAGGCTATGAAACACTCGGCTTTATTAGCTACTTTACCAGTGGCGAGCAAGAATCACGTGCTTGGACAATCCGCAGAGGTACACTGGCCCCACAGGCGGCGGGAGCAATACATGGCGATTTCGAAAAAGGCTTTATAAAAGCCGAAGTGGTAAGCTCTGAGGATTTTATTGCCTTTGGTGGCTGGGCCGGTGCTGGCGAAGCCGGTAAAACCCGAATAGAAGGTAAAGATTATGAGTTCCGAGACGGCGATGTAACTATCTTTAGGCACAACTAAAAACACGAATTCAAAACTTCTGATATTCTGATGATTTGGTTTTATAAGTATATTATTTACGATATAACAAAAACAGAGCAACTAGTACCTGCTCTGTTTTTTGTTAGTCAGCTTATTTGGCGCGTTCGATATAGGTTGCGCTACGAGTATCGACTTTGATGATGTCGCCCTGCTTAATAAACTGTGGGGCCTGAATATTTAGACCGGTTTCGAGTGTTACCTCTTTGGTACTGGCACTCGAGCTATTGCCCTTGTCGGCACCTGGAGCACTAACAACCTTGAGGGTGACATTTTTGGGCCACTCAAAGCCGATTATCTTATCGTCGTATGTCAGGGCGTCGATTGTGCCGCCCTCGATGATGTACTTTGGGATATTTTCGTCAACCGAGAGGTCGAGCTCGATGGTTTCGTAGCTGGTTTGATCCATAACGCTAATTCTACCACCAGTGTTATACAGGTACTGTACTCTCTGGCGGCCGATTTCGGCAGGCTTAACCTTCTCTACATTTTTGAAAGTCTTATCGATAACCTGACCGGTTATGAGGTTTTTTAGCTTGGTATTGACGATGCTTCCGCCGCGCCCCATCTGCTTTTGGGCATACTCGAGCACCTTATATGGCACACCATCGATATCGATTAGTGTGTCCTTGCGTAAATCTGTTACTCCGTACATATTTGCCTACTTAACAACAAATGGTAAGAGCCCTAAGTGTCGTGCGCGCTTTAGTGCAACCGCGAGCATGCGTTGGTGTTTCATGCTAGCGCCTGTCTTTTTACGGGTGTCGATTTTGCCGACGCTATTGAGATACTTTTGTAGTGTCTTGACGTCTTTGTAGTCGAAGTTATTGATATCTTCGCTGTATATTTTGTTCTGCTTGGTTTTGTAAAATTCTGCCATAGTAGTTTCTTTCTTTAGAACGGTATGTCGTCTAGGTTAATTTCGCCTTCGCCCATGTCGTCGACAGGTGCTTCATCGGCTTTAGTTGGTTTGGTAGTCGAAGCAGATTTGGGTGCTTCGGGGGCAGTATAATCGCCACCTTCGGCTTGTCCGCCAACAAAATTGATGTCACTGGCGACAATCTCGGTGCGTTGCCTTTTGGATCCGTCTTCGGCTTCCCAGCTCTGGGTTTGGAGTCGGCCTACAATAAGCGCCTTGCGGCCTTTTTTGAGGTAGGTATTGACGAGTTCGCCGAGTTTGCCCCAGGCAACTACGTTATGATACTCAACGGCTTCCTTTTTTTCACCACTTTGATCCTGCCAGCTACGGTTGGTTGCGATACTAAATGATGTAACGTTTTGACCACCCGGAGTGGTGCGCATTTCTGGGTCACGGGTGAGATTGCCCATAACTATTGCTTGGTTAAAATCTTTTGCCATTATTACTTTGCCTCGCTTTCCGCTAGTGGCTTCTCTGCTTTAGCAGCCTCTGGCTTAGCTTGAACGACTGGTTTTGTCTGGGTTGTTTTGCTAGGTACTGTGATATATCGGATGTTTTCGAGTGATACCACAAGATAGCGCATTACCTCTTCGGTAATCCTTAGAACTTGGTTGATTTTGGTGACTTTTGAAGGGTCGATTGATATTTCGTAAAAAACATAAATGCCCCAGTCTTGTTTTTTGATGGTATAGGCTAGCTTACGCTTGCCCCAATTGTCTTTTTTGTTGATTTTACCGCCGTTTTTAGTGAAAACAGCTTCGATTTTTTCTAATGTTGCAGCCAGGTCGATTTCTAGATCTGGGTGCAAGACTATTGCAACTTCGTAATTGCGCATTTAGTACTCCTCTCTTTGGCCCATTCGCTTTGCTGCGAAATCGTCTCCGTCTGGTTGATTAAAGTCGGAGCAAAAAGGTTAATTAATTTGACTGCCACTATTGTAGCTTATTTTGGGTCGTTGGTCAAGGATTCCAACCTGTTGACACCATCACAAGCAAAAAACCATGCAAGGAGCTATAATAGCGTAAATGCAAAAGCTCATAACATCTATAATTGGCAAAAAGGTATTTAGTGTTCATGACGGCGCGGCTATCGCTGATGTAGTGGGCTGGCTTATAAACAAGGATAACTTCAAAATAGAGCTTATAGTGGTTATTACGAGAGATAGCAAAACAGAAAAGTATATTTTACCCGAAGACATACGACTATCGACCGACCGCCAGGTAATTATTAACTCACAAGATGACATTGCCGAAGCCGACGAGTTGGTTCGCCATAGCGCAATGATAGCCAGCAAATACAGACTAATAGGCTCTAAGGTCGAGACGCAATCAGGTAAAAAATTGGGTAAAGTCAAAGACTTTAGTTTTGATTACACTACATTTTATGTCAGTAAGTTGCATATTATATCGCGTTTTCCAGAGAGGATTATTCGAGAGTCTTTTATAATCAACCGCTCAGCTGTGATTAAAGTGCAAGGCAACACGGTAATTATAAAAGACGCCCGAACAAAAGCTAAGGCTCAGCGGGCGGGCGCAAAAGTATTGCCTGCATAAACAAAAACAAACTATACTGGTAATAATAAATAAGTGGAGGCAGTTTTTCTGGTAGTAATAGTTTGGGTTATTTTGGCTCTAATAATTGTAAGACTAATTCTCAAAAAGACCTAGCTCTTCGAGGGTTTTTTTGACCAAACTATAGCTATAGCCCTGCCTAGATAGATACTCGGTAAGTTTTTGTTTGTTTTGGTATTTGGTTTGGCGCACTTTTTTGGTTATAAGCTCGCTCAAAGAAGCTATTTGGGCCGTCTCGTCGAGTTGCGAGAGCACTTCGGTGATGATGTCTTTATCGATACCCTTTTTTATAAGCTCGAGTCGAAGTACGCTGGTGGATTTTGGCTTAAGAAGCAAGCGATTGCGAACCCACATCGCAGCGAAGTCTTGATCGTTTAAATAATTTTGCTCAATTAGCCTTGTGATTGTGGTATCGGCATCTTGAATGCTGAAGTCTTTGCGAGTGGTCAGGTAATCTTTGACTTCTTTTGTACTGCGGGGTCGCAAAGCTAGGTATCGCAAAGCAAAATTATAGCTTTTAGACTTAGCCTGAGCGGATCTAAGATCGTTGAGTAACCCCGGGGTAAGTACTTGATCTACACGAAGTCCAAACATTGTCAGGTCGAGCTCCGTGAGCGCTAGAGCATACTTGCCATCGACGAAAATATTGTAGTAGCCCTGGCGCTTTTTTTGTGGAGATATCTTAGTGATTACGGACATCTGAGCTATTTTGGAAAGGATTTTGCTCGAATAATTTTATCGAGGTCTTGCATGACTTTAGGGTGGTCTTTCAAAAATTGCTTGGCTGCTTCCCTGCCTTGACCTATTTTTTCGTCATTATAAGAGTACCAAGCTCCGGATTTGACAACGAGGTTTTCTTTGACGGCAAGATCTATCATATCGCCGGCTGTGCTGATACCTTCGTTGTACATAATGTCGAATTCCGCTACCTTAAACGGAGCTGCGACTTTATTTTTGACTACCTTGACCTTGACATGGTTGCCTATAATATTGTCGCCGTCCTTAAGAGCTTCGGACCTACGTATATCGAGACGGACCGATGCATAAAATTTGAGGGCTTGCCCGCCTGAAGTGGTTTCGGGGTTTCCGAACATTACACCTATCTTCATGCGTAGTTGGTTGATAAATATAACCGTAGTGTTGGATTTGGCTATAACGCCAGTTAGCTTGCGAAGAGCTTGGCTCATTAATCGGGCCTGTAAGCCCATGTGGCTATCGCCCATATCGCCCTCTATTTCGGCCCGGGGCACGAGTGCGGCTACGGAGTCGATAACAACAATATCGACGGCGCTGCTGCGTACAAGAGTTTCGCAGATTTCAAGAGCCTGTTCGCCAGTGTCTGGCTGAGAAATTAGTAGATCGTCGAGCTTAACACCTATCTTGGCTGCATACTCTGGGTCGACAGCATGCTCGGCGTCGATGAAGGCAGCCAGGCCGCCGCGTTTTTGTACCTCTGCTACTGCATGTAGGGCCAAGGTGGTTTTACCACTAGATTCTGGGCCGTATATTTCGATAATGCGTCCCTGAGGCAGGCCGCCACCAAGAGCGATATCAAGCGAAAGGCTACCGGTGGGGATTGTTTCGACAGCGACGTTCATGCCCTCGCCCAGCTTCATGATAGAACCCTGGCCGAATTGGCGTTCGATTTGTTCGACAGCTAATTCGACTGCCTTAAGCCGTGAGGCTTTTTCTTTGGAATCGGCTCCAGATATTTTATCTGATTTTGGTTTTTTTGCTGCTTCGGCCAATGGATTCTCCTCTATTTTATTTGTTGATTTATTTGTTGATGATTGCTGCTGCGCGACCTTTGCTGTACTTTTTGCTGCTTGTTTTTGTAATTGTGCTGTTGTCATTATACCCTCCTAAAGATATGTTCGGTTTTTATTCTTAAGTAAGATTACTATACCGAACACCATACGTACATGTCAACAGGCATCTTGAACTTTTTTTAAATTTGTAACAACAACAGATTTGTTGGGTTTTATTTGTACCCTTATTTAAGCAGAAATTGGCTACTAATGAAAGCTTTGGCCAGCTTTAGCGAAAATTTGTAAAGTTCAAGGGCATGTCTAGGTCGGAGCTCTTGAGCAATTGCATTACGTTTTGGAGGTCATCTTTGGATGCTGACACAACCCGAACTTCTTCGCCTTGGATTTGGGTTTTGACTTTGGGGTAGCTGTCACGGATTAGTTTTGTAATTTTTTTGGCCTTGTCCTGATCGAGTCCCTGCACCAACGGCAGTGACTTCTTGTAGACCATCGAGGACTGTGTGACTTCTTGCGACTTATCCAGATGCTTGAGGTCGAGCCCTCGCTTTATAAATTTGGACTCGAGTGTATCGACGATGGTTTCGAGCTTTAGCTCGGAATTGGATTCGATATCTATTTTTTGAGAGTCTTTATCGTAGTTAATTTTGGAGCCGGTACCTTGAAAATCGTAGCGAGTTTGGATTTCGCGGGCAGTTTGATCAACTGCATTGTTCATTTCGGACTGATCGAACTCACTGACTACATCATAGGAAAATGTTTTACTCATTTGACGAAAGTATCCTTGTTAAATATTATGTCTTGCTTAGATTCACCCTCCGGCCCGAGGCTGCCGATAGACTTATTGGCAACTACCGAATTGGTCAATACTACACTGGTACTGCCGGCATTACCAGTGGTGACTCTGATAGACTCCTTGGCTTGGAACAACTGCTTGGAGCCCGGAAGCATGGTGCCCTTAAAAGCCTCTTTGCCGTCGATCTTGGTAGTAATATATATTGCTTGTGGGCCGGCTACAACTAGTGCCTCGACACCATCGAATACCGAACTCCTGACCACTAGCTGTGAGAGGTCGTTGGTGGTGGTTTTGGCATCTACAACGATTATTTTGGATGTTTCTTTGCCGAATTTATTTCGGGCGCTAACTTTGATTTGGTTGGAGCCATTGACCAGCATAACGCGGTCGCTAAAAGAGCCATCGGGGGCAGATAAGATGGGCGAATCGTTGATAAATACATCTGAACCTGTATCGACCTCGCCGCTAACTATTGCGTAGCTTGAGGTAGTGCTGGCTTTGTCGGCATTCGATAGGCGAATGTTTGGAGGAGTTGAGAGCTGCGAAAGCTGCCAGCCAACATAAATGACCATAGCTAGTACAAAAATGGCTGTCAGGGCCACCAAAATGGTGCGAGGGGTAATAGAATAACTCTGTGAGCCAATTGGCTTGAGTCCGCCAGCTTTTTTAATTTTTCCAGCTGAGCCAAGCGACATATCGTATTCGTGGCGCTCGCGCGAGTATATTTTGAGTATTTCGGTGGTATCAAAGCCGAGCTCTTCGGCGTAATTTTTGACATACCCACGACTGTACACATCGTTGGGTAGATTGGCGTAATCGCCAGCTTCGATTAGCTCTAGGTATTTTCGCCGAATATGCGTACTACGTTCGATACTATCGAGATTGAGCTCGAGCTGTCGCCGGCGCTTACTAAGGAGCTCGCTTAATTTCAAACCACCGAGCCGCGGTGAGGTTATTTTTGCTGAAGATTTAGGTTTTTCATTCGGGCTCACTAGTGCCTCCGCCGATTTGATCAGAGCCTGATATCAGTAGCTTTCTGGGTTTAGAAGCACCTTCAGATGGACCGACAACACCACGCTCTTCGAGCATATCTAGCAGTCGGGCTGCTCTGCCATAACCAACTCTGAGACGACGCTGAATAAGACTAGTTGAGCCTTTGCCACTTTGTAAGCAAACCTCAACGGCTTGGTCGAAAAGCTCATCGTCCTCGTCGCTGCCGCCATCGCTAAGGATAGAGGATAGACCTTTGATCTTGACGGCCTGAGCCAAGACTTCGTCATTGTACTGCGGTTCGCGTTGAGCCTTGAGGAATTTTGCTATTTTGGTGACTTCAGAATTACTTACCAATACACCCTGGACGCGTTTGGCTTTGAGTAAGACTGGGCTCTTGTAGAGCATATCACCGTTGCCTAGAAGCTTTTCGGCACCAGCGGCATCGATAATAGTTCGGGAATCGACATTGCTAGTGGTGGTGAGCGCGATACGAGTTGGGATGTTGGCTTTGATGGTACCAGTAATAACATTGACGCTCGGGCGCTGCGTGGCAAGTACCAGGTGGATACCTACAGCACGAGCCATTTGTGAGATACGTTGAATCAACGCCTCTACGTCTTTGCCAGCGACAATCATAAGATCGAATAACTCATCGATAACAATTACAATGAAGGGCATTTTGTCGACATTTTTTTGCTTATTAAACTCACCGATGTCACGAGCCGAATTGGCAGCTAGGAGCTTGAGCCGGCGTTCCATCTCGGCTACTGCCCATTTGAGTGCAGAGATAGTTTGGGTCGGCTCAAAGATTACCGGGCTCAAAAGGTGCGGTATTCCTTCATAGAGTCCGAGCTCGACACGCTTAGGATCGACCAATATCAGCTTTAGCTCGCTGGGACTATTGCGATAAAGCAAACTCACCAAAAGTGTATTGATCATAACACTCTTACCAGTATTGGTAGCACCCGCTATAAGCAAGTGGGGGGCTTTTGTGAGATCACCAGTAACGATTACGCCATTGACATCGCGCCCAAGTACAAACGTTAGTTTGGCTTTTTCGGCCTTAACTTCGTCGGATGTCATAATATCTTTGAGCCGAACGATTGAGGCTTTTTTGTTCGGGACTTCTACTCCGACCGAGCTCTTGCCGGGTATTGGGGCTTCGATTCGGATTTGCTCGGCCTCCAGTGCAAGGGCTAGATTTTTGTCGAGTTCGGCAAACTTAGATAGCTTTACTCCATCTGGTGGTTTAAGCGAGTATTGCGATACAGTTGGCCCAACATCGACACCTTCCATTTTGACTCCATAGCCGAAATCGGCAAAAGTCTTTTCGATGGTGGCGGCGTTTTTCTTGGCATCGCCAGGGTCAGCCTGTGTAGTAGTGGTTTCGAGTAGTTCGGCAGATGGGTATTTCCACTCGGCATCAAATGAAGCCACGATAGGCTCTGACTCTGTCTTGGGCTCGTCTTTATCTTTGCCGATAGTACCTGCAATAGGAAGAGTGTTGATCTTGAAAGCGGGGACAGCATTACCCTCTTCATCTTTGGTTTTACGCATTGGGCTAAATATCTTATTGATGATTTGTTGGAGCCTGGCATTGGCCGATACTATCACCGAGATGATAGTTAGCATTGCAAAAATAAACACTAGAACCCACCTAGTAAGGATTGGTGAGACAAGAGTGTAGATACCGTATCCCACGACCCCGCCGTAATTGCCTACGGTACTGATATTGAATCTCACCTCCGGGCCGAGTAGAGCTTGGAGGATCGTACTTAAACATATAAAAAAGCTAAATATACCGACCAAATTATGTAGCCTGAGGGGGTGTTTTTCTTGAGCAAAAAGCATAAAAGCTACGCCGAATAGGGCTATCGGGACCATATATACACTCTGCCCTATCAGTAACTTTACTGCATCGAGTACCCACTTGCCGAGATTGCCGGCTACTCCAACTAGCGCCAATATCACGAAGACACCGATGGTAATTAGAAGTATCGCCAGCACTTCCTTGAGTACTGAGCGCTTTAAGCCTGTCTCCTGGTCCTGAAGATTGCTCTTGATTTGTTTTTTGCTCTTGGTTGCTTTTCGCTTGCGTTTAGGCATATAGAGTTATTATAGCCTTATTAAGATAAGGG
>JBAXMM010000019.1:0-9718 GCA_037134295.1 bacterium | reverse complement strand
TCAAAACATAAGTATTATAGCACATTTATGTAATAAATACAACGCTTGTCAAACTTAGGCTTCTACCAGATAATAAGCTTATGAGAAACATCCTAAAGCTAACAAAATACCTCGGTAAAGAAAAAAGGCTCTACATTATTGTTTTTATTCTATCCGCGATTGCCGCCTTAGTTAGCGCCATCCTACCCTTCCTATTTAGCAATATCATCAACGATTTGGCCAAATTAGGCTCAGGCGTGGAACTGGGCTCAATTAGCGATAGCCTAATATTTTTTGTCTTACTGCTAGTTATCAATAGAATAATCAGCTTCTTCAACGAGAAATATGGTGATACCGCTAGAATAAAAATGATTACGAGCTTTAGGCCTAAAATATTCAAGCATATCATAAGCCTTTCAGTAGACTACACCGAAAAACATCGTGCTGGCAGTATCCTAAGCAAGGTTAATACCGGTATCAATGACTTTTTTGGCTGGCTGTGGCAGCTTACATCTTGGTCGACTTCGCTTATATTCGAAACACTATTTGCCTTAATCATACTACTTATAAAGCTCCCCCAGGTTGGCTTGGTATTCGTGGTGACGCTACCGATACTGGGTATTATCTCTATAAAAAAGATTCAAGCCGCCAAGCAATACCGTGAAAAAGCTAATAAAAACTACGAGTACCAGGCTGGGTTTTTAGCTGAATCAGTCGGCAATCTAACCACCATTAAGGCGATGAGCACTGAAAAAAAGTCAATTAATCAATTTGAGTCCTACCAAAACAAAATCTTAGCTAACAGACTAATTCAGTTCAAGTATGATAGATGGTTTAATTTGGGTAGAGACAGCCTAGGAGATATAGCATTACTTATCTCGGTTGTTTATGTGTCCTACATGGCGTACAAGGGCAAGCTCAGTGCTGGTGATCTATTTTTAGTAGTGTTTTATGCTAGGAACTTGATATCTTCAGTGGCGCCACTTAGTAGGCTTATCAATGATACTGCCGAATCTGACATAACTACCGGGCGGTTGGTGGAGCTACTCGAAACCAAGCCATTGGTGACCGATAGCGAACATGCCAAAGATCTAGACGGGCTGGAGTCTGTAGAATTCAAAAATGTATATTTCGAATATCCTAATTCTAAAAAAGGTGCTATTTTTAATATCAGCTTCAAGATAGGCCCCGGCAAATCCCTGGCTCTAGTTGGCCCTTCTGGTACTGGTAAATCCACAATCACCAAGCTACTATTTAGGTTCTATGAGCCTACATCCGGGCAGATACTCATTAATGGCCAAGACATAACGGATTACAGACAAGACTCACTTAGGTCGAAGCTGGCTATCGTAATGCAAGATGTTGCGCTTTTTAATACCACCGTCAAAGAAAACTTATCAATTGCAGCCGACAAAGCTTCGGAGGCAGATATACAAAAGGCGGCTCGCTTGGCTAATGCCGATGAGTTTATTTCTCATTTCGATAAAGGTTACAACACGCTGGTAGGCGAGCGTGGTATAAAGCTAAGTGGCGGGCAAAAACAGCGCATCGCAATCACCAGAGCAATACTCAAAAACCCCGACATGATTGTGCTTGATGAGGCCACTAGTGCACTCGATAGCCAGACAGAACAGCAGGTGCAGGAGGCTTTAGGCAAACTACTCTATCATAAGATGTCGCTTATTATTGCTCACCGACTCAGCACCGTAGTGCATGTCGATGAGATACTGGTTTTGCAAAAAGGCACAATTGTAGATCGCGGCAGCCACCAAGAGCTAATGAAAAAACCAGAGGGTTTGTACTACAAACTCTACAAACTTCAATCTGAAACTGGCAAAAGCAGACTCTAAACTTCGACAACAACAGGCAGAACAATAGGGTTACGCTTGGTAACCTTATAGAGGTAGTTGCTGAGCTCATCGCGCATACGGGCCTTGAAGGCTGGCGAACTAGCTGGAACACCTGGGCTTTTGCTCATAAAGATATTTTTGACAATCTTGCGGGAGTTATTGAGGATATCGGCGTTATCTTTGACATAAATAAAACCGCGGCTAATGACATCTGGGCTGGTTACTAGCTTGCCTGTTCGCTTATCGACTGTAGCAATGACCATAAATACTCCGTCGCTACTCATAGCTAGGCGATCTTTAAGGACAATTTCCTGAACATCACCGATACCAGCACCATCGATTAGCACTTCACCAGCCTGAACCTTGGGTCCGAGCTTCATGGCATCTTTGGTCATTTCGAGAGTTTGGCCGTTTTCGATAACGAATACATCTTTTTTGTCGTAACCCATATCGGTGGCAATTTTGGCATTATGCACAAGGTGGTGCAGCTCACCGTGAATCGGCAGGTAATACTTAGGCTTGGTTAGCTCGAGCATTTCTTTGACTTCGTCGACGTTGGCATGACCTGAGATATGGAATATACCAAGGTCGTCGACTCCACGTGTGGCGGTCTGATAAACATAGGCTCCCCAACGGTAAAGATTGTCGACCATTCCCCAGACTGACTTTTCGTTACCTGGGATAATTGAAGAAGAAAGTATTACAATATCGCCTTCTTTTAATTTGACATCGCGGTGCTCTCCTTTGCCCATGCGTTGCAAGGCCGAAAACTCTTCGCCCTGCGAGCCAGTAGTAAGTACGGCTATTTCGCTATCTTGGTAGTTTTTCATATCTTGGGCCTTGATTATTAGACCAGGCGGAACCTTGATATAACCAAGCTTTACTGAGAGCTCGAGGTTATTGAGCATACTGCGCCCGGCCACCACTAGCTTACGGTGAGCTTTATCGACGGCATTAATGATGATCTGCATTCTGGTAATCTGACTACCAAATGAAGATATAATTGCCCGACGGTTGTAATTGCGTACCATGATTTCGTCTAGAGTGTCGACAATTTCGCGCTCCGATGGAGTACGACCAGGATTTTCACAATTGGTCGAATCGCACATAAGCAGTGCTACGCCTTCGTCGCCGAGCTCTTTTAGGCGGCTTTTGTCCGATAGCTTGCCGTCTAGCGGCTCTTCTTCGAAGCGCCAATCGCCGGTGTTGATGATGGTACCAACAGGGGTGTGGATTGCCAGCGCGCAAGCGTCAGGGATGGAGTGAGTGACACGAATAAACTCTACGGTAAATACACCAAGCTGGATTTTGTCGTGGGCGTCTTGGTTGATGATGTGTAGTTCGGGCTTAAAATCGAGCTTGTACTCTTCGAGTTTGCGCTCGATAAACTTGATGGTAAATTGGGCTGCATAGATAGGAGCCGGGATTTTTGGCAATAGAAACGGAATACCACCAACGTGGTCTTCGTGGGCGTGCGTGATGACGATTCCACGGATCTTGTGCTTGCGTTGCTCTAGGTAAGTGATATCTGATACAACCAAGTCGATACCAGGCTGGTCTTCGTTCGGGAAGGTAAAGCCCATATCCATTACGATAATATCGTCTTCGTATTCGAGAGCCATAATGTTTTTACCGATTTGGTTGAGTCCACCAAGTGGGATTATTTTGAGCTTACCTGCATCAATTTTACTCATGCCTACAGTAGCTGCAGAAACTGGAGCAACAGCTGGCTTGATTTGGTTAAAACTGCCAACTGAGTATTGAGTTGGTCGTTTATCGAAGCGTCTGTTGTTATTACCGCCGCCGCCGCGAGACTTTTGAAAGTTGCGGTTGGGGTTGCCTGGTTTTCCGCTGTTATTATTGCGGTTGCCGCCGTAGGCTGGTTTTGGCTGGGCTGGGCTAGCAGTTGATTGAGCTGCTGGCTGAGCCGTTGAATTGGTTTGACTTGAAGGTGGTACCGAAGCCTTGGCTGCGGTTGCAGAGATTGATTGCCCAGACTGACTAGTCTGGCTAGGCTGGTTCGAATTATTCGTCTTATCAAGTCCTAGGTCTTGCGCCGTCAATGGACGGCTTTTGAAATTATCTTTTGACATATTGGTTAATACATCCTTTCTTATTATTTATAATTTTGCTTTGTTAATAGTGGCTAATATTTGAGGTATTTTCGCAAAATCACCGAGTAGTGTTTTGCGCATTGATCCGTTATAGAGAGCGGCGGCTGGGTGGTAAAGTGGCAAAAATGTTTGCTGTACCTGGGCTTTAGCACCTAGCTCGATTGCTCGCACGAGAGGCTCGCCATGAGCTTCGCTAATTGTTAGATCCGGGAAGAAGGCATTGGTAGCATGTCGGCCCAGTAACACTATCAGCTTGGGTCGCAAGGCGTCGATTTCCTGATGCAAAATGTGCATACAAGCCTTTATTTCGACGGGGCGAGGATCGCGGTTCTTGGGTGGTCGGAACTTGACGATATTAGTGATAAAAACATCCTGACGCTCAAGTCCGATACTACCGAGCATGGCATCGAGGAATTTACCACTGGCCCCTACAAAAGGGCGCCCGAGCTGGTCTTCTTTAGCACCTGGCGCTTCGCCAATCATCATTAGCTCGGCACTAGCACTTCCCTCTCCTGGTACGGGGTTCAAACAGGACTTCGCAAGCTCAATATCTACTGCGCGATTAGTGATGAGGCTAGCGATAGAATCTAGCTTGGCTTGCTGCTTATCGTGTTTCATTTTTATCCCCCCAGTCCTGCCCAACTAGTAGTTGGGCAGACTCTGGAACGACAATGCTCTTATTTGGCGGCCTTTATCGAAAGATTGAGCCGTCCGCGGTCGTCGATTTCGGTCAGTTTTACCTTAACCTCATCGCCTTCGTTGAGTTCCTTGCGAATATCCTCGACACGCTCATCGCGGATTTGGCTGACATGCACCATGCCTTCTTTACCAGGCATAATCTCGACGAAAGCACCGAAGTCCATAACCTTGATAACCTTGCCATTATACACCTTGCCAACTTCTGGTTCAGCCACTATTGCCTCAATCATTTCCTTGGCAACTTGAGCGGCACCTGAATCGGCACTAGATATCATAATCAGGCCAGAATCTTCGATATCGATATCGACACCAGTCTCAGCAGTGATGCGTTGGATTGTTTCACCACCTTTACCGATGACTTCACGAATCTTATCGGGGTTAATCTGGAGCTTCGTGATTCGTGGTGCATAGGGGCTGAGATCGGCACGGGGCTTATCTAAAACCTTGTTCATAGCAGAGAGGATTTCGGCTCGACCTTGCTGGCCTTGCTCGAGGGCAGCCTTGAGTATTTCGAGGCTAAGGCCTTTGAGTTTGATATCCATCTGGACTGCTGTAATACCTTGGCTGGTTCCAGCTACCTTAAAGTCCATGTCACCAGCAAAATCTTCAGCATCTTGGATGTCTGATAGTATTACGTACTGACTGGGGTCGGCGTGATTGACCATTAGACCCATAGCAATACCACTAACTGGGCTGGTAATTGGTACACCTGCATCCATTAGGCTCAGTGTACTGCCACAAGTGGCTGCCATTGAGGTAGATCCGGCGCTACTTAGTATTTCGGTAACGATTCGAATGGTATAAGGAAAGTCTTCTTTGGTAGGTAAAACTGCCTGCAGGGCTCGTTCGGCCAAATTGCCGTGGCCTATTTCGCGTCGGCTAGTGGAGCGCATCGGGCGGGCCTCGCCAATCGAGAAAGGCGCAAAGTTGTAGTGGTGCAAAAAGAACTTTTCGGTATCTTCGTCCATGCTTTCTATCTGTTGGGCGGCACCGGCTGGAGCCAGCGTTGTTAAGGTTAGGGCTTGGGTAGCACCGCGTGTAAATAAGCCGCTACCGTGAGTTCGTGGAATAATACCAACTTGCATGCTCAATGGGCGGATCTCGGTGTTTTTGCGATTATCGGGTCGAGTAGCTTCTTCAAGGATTGCTCGGCGGATTTCGGAATCGATGATTTTTTCGAAGGCTACTTCGATATCTGGATGACCATAGCGAGTTTTGCCATCGTCTTCGACGTCGTCTGGCAATAATCCGAATTCGGCCATCACCTCATCGTGTAATTCGCCAATTGCTTCGTGACGTTTGGTTTTATCGGCGTGTCGAACACGCTCGCCCAGACGGGTCTTGAGGTAATCACCAATTTTGATTTCTACTTCTGCGTTTGGCTTAAATAGTTCGAAGTCTTTTTTGGTAATGGCAAGGTCCTTGACCATCTTGTTTTGTAGTTCGATGACCGGCTGCCAGGCTTTAATAGCCAGCTCGAAGCCGTCGAGAATGACAGCTTCCGAGACTTCTGAGGCGACCGACTCGACCATCATAATGGCATCTTTAGTGCCTGCAACAGTGAGGTTTAGTTTGCTATCGAGCTGCTCGGTAAGAGTAGGATTAACGACTAGTTTGCCGTCGATTTGGCCAATACGAACCGCTGCAACAGGGCCCTCGAAAGGCGTACCAGCCAGCATTAAAGCTGTGGAGGCAGCAATAATAGACACCACATCTGGTTCGTTTTCGAGATCGACGCTCAAGACCGTAATTACTACCTGAACATCGTTGCGGTAACCTTTGGGAAATAGTGGTCGGATTGGGCGGTCGATCAAACGAGCCGTTAGTATCGACTTATCAGATGGCTTTGCTTCGCGTTTCATGTAGCGGCTACCGGAAATCTTTCCAGAGGCGTACCAGCGCTCTTCATAATCAATCATAAGTGGGAAGAAATCGGTGTCGGGTCTTGGTTTGGGTTCGACTATTGCAGTCGCTAGCACCATGGTGTCGCCGTAGCGTACGGTGACTGCACCGTCGGCTCTGAAGGCCATATTGCCTGTTTCGATTATTAGTTTTTTATCAGCAAAATCTGTTTCGAATTTGGAGGTTTTTCCTCCAAAAGGATGAATGATTTCCATTATATTTTGTATACCTTTCTTAAGGGACTCGAGATAAGTAGTTAGTTTCGGAATCAATTGATCAATTCGTATTAGATCAATCCGTTCCGCTATTAAATACGTTTAGCTGCGAGACCTGAGATTATTTATTAAGCATTATTTATTAATTACAATGTACTGACCCAGGAAAAACTATCGTCTTAATTGAAGCTTTTTGACTAGCGCTTCGTAACGCTTGGCGTCTTTTTTGCTCAAGTAATCTAGCAATCGGCGTCTTTTGCTGACCATAGCCAGTAAGCCACGACGAGAGTGGTTGTCTTTTTTGTGCTCCTTGAGGTGCTCGGTCAATTGCTTGATCTGCTCCGTAAAAAGCGCAACCTGAACTTCGGCAGAGCCAGTATCTTTGGCGTGGGTACCGTTGTCTTTCATTACCTTAGCTTTAATAGTCTTTTGAATCATTATGGAACTATCTTAACAGATACCAGCAAATTAATCAAGGCTTGCTGCATCATTCAAGTCGAATTGCCCAATTCGAGTGCGCACAATTTTTGTACAGTATGCGCCAGTTTTTAGCTCTTCGCCGATCGTGCGAGCCAAAGACCTAATATATGTGCCAGAGCTAACATCAGCTTTTAAGCTGACATTCGGGTAGTGGTAGCTAATAATTTCGAACTTTGCGATGCTCACCTCGCGGCTTGGCATATCTGGTGTCTGGCCTTTTCGGGCTAACTTGTAGGCGCGCTGGCCACCGATTTTGATAGCCGAATAAATAGGTGGGGTTTGGGATATTTGACCAGTCAGAGCTTTTATAACTTCAGCTAGTCTGGCCTTAGTCGGTTTGGTATCAGAGACCTTAGTTTTTTCACCCTCTTGGTCGTCTGTGCTAGAAAACTCACCAAGCTTTATATCGAATTGGTATGTTTTATCGAGCTTCGAATAGTCGCCTGCTTGCTTGGTGTACTGCTTGCCAACCAAGACTATTAGAAGGCCTTCGGCTTCAGGATCGAGTGTGCCGGCGTGGCCAACCTTTTTGATACCACTGGTACGGCGAACTTGAGCCACCATACTAAAACTACTTCGGCCTCGAGGCTTGTTTATTAGGTGTAGTCCTTCTGATTTGATGTCCATAGGTTATATTGTAGCTTAAAATTAGCTAAAGCGCGGACTAGGCTTGTGCGGCAGCAGGCCCGATTTTGCCCTGAAAAGGTCCAGGCTTAAAAGCTTGGTTTTCGTCTCGAAACTCGCCTTTAGACCAGATTAGATCTTTTTTTTTGAGCCGTTGTGCTGGGCTTCGCTAGCCTTGGTCTCTGGGGCTTTAGTTTTTGGAGTATCTTCTGAAGCCTTATTGTCTGGAGTACCAATTGCTGACTCGTTTTCGGCAGCTATTTGAGCCTGTTTGATAGCCTCTTTAATGCTGGTTGCAGCGGTCGAATCTGGTGCCACAGCTTCGATATTGGGCTCTTTAGCAGCAGTCGGTGGCTTAGGGTTGGCGGTTATTGGGTTCGGTTTGTTGTATGCCGCTGGAGATGATGTAGGCTTGGGAGTATTATTAGATTGCAAAACCCTAACAATTTCTTGCTGTTTGGCGCCAGCTGCTAGCATCTGGGCGGCAACCGTCATTGACTTGGCGGTGGTATCTGGGGTAGTAAAGTTGTGGGTGGCAGTAGTGATACCAGTATATAGTGCTGTGGCGATTGATTCATCGACCATACCCTGCTCTAGGGACTCAAATAGCGATACTAGCATTTCGCAGACTGAGCTAGAGTTTTGATCGATATAATTGACACTGCCGTACTCTTCGTTGATACGATGATAATCGATATTAATAAGGTGTAGGCCGTCGAATATAGTCGGGTTTTTTTCGACAATTTTGTCGAGCTTTGTGATCTGTGGTACACCTAGTGCAATAACTAAATCGAACTTAAATGGACCCTGCTCAAAGCTAACATCACCGGCCTTGAAGTTGCCATTGAGCGGTGTAATCGTGACATCTAGCCTGTCGCCCTCGACATTGTATTTGAGCTTATCAACCACTACGGAATGCATTGCAACGCTAATTATAAAGTCGCGAACACCCTGGATGTCGTTACTGATAAATTGGGTATCGAAAAGCTCGGCACTCTTGGGTAGTGCATCGGTAATAACGATACTAGCCTGCTTTTGGAGCTTATTTAGTGCTCGCTGGGTAGCGATTGCAGCCGCAAGCTGATCGTTGCTTGGCTCTCGGCCAGTAACAATCACGATATTGTGAGCTTGCTTGATGAGCTCGCTGGCTTGCTGTTTTGGGGTTAAATCATTTTGCATAATGTTTGCGTAGTTATAATTATTGTTATCTTCTTAAACAATGGGTTATTATACACGACATAAGCATTATTGTCAAGGTATAAGAGCCCTCAAGCTTTGTGGGCCCACCGCTGCTATACTTTCCACCACAGATCATTAGTATTAATGAGCTCTGGTGGTCGCCCCAGGATGGATTTCCTGGGGTGCTATTGTTTAATGACGGCCAGACTTCTCTAGCCTCACGGAGCTTCCCCGTGATATTGCGGGCGGTTTATAGAGTGCCATACTCTTTTGGGTACCTAACTGAGCCTGCTACTGATGACTTTCGTCAGGCAGCGGGGTGATGATGCTAAAGCCGAAGTATTCTTCGTCATTGGCTTCTTCACCCTCTGGGTAGACTCTTGCTTCGTCGGGCGTGGTATGGTCCTCCGGGAGGTTATCCTCGGAGTCATCTTCGGCCCAAACCTGCATGTTATCGGTACCCTCAAGCTCATCATCATCATCCTCTGTCCGAGAACTTGATGCGCTTGAAATTGGAGCCAAGCCCTCTTGGGCCAGAAGCTCTTCCCATTTATCCGTCTGGTACTTACTTGGTTTTGGGATGGTATATCTCCTTTACTAGATGGCATCAAAGGACAGGATTTGCCCAACGATGTAGTAGCGTGTATCTTTACCTACCTTCCGACAACCTATCAAG